>JAACJX010000071.1 GCA_014237545.1 Ardenticatenia bacterium
CTTCTCCCAATCCGGCTTGTAGCGCCCCAAATCAGTTTCCAAAAGGCTCTCGACCATCGCAGTTCTCCTCTTTGCGCGATCCAACCGATCGCCAAAACTCATGGCAGTAGCGCCCGCTGGTTGCCTGCGCCACGCCCCCGCGCCGGTCGGCAATCTGACGGGTTGCCCTACAGATAAACCGGGCCGCGAGGCTCATAACAATGCAAGTATACAGGATGTCAGGCCGATTGTACAGCGCGTAGATGGAGATTCCTAGATCATCTTGACCCGGTACATGATCCGAATCTACAATCTATATGCTATAGATCATCTTGACATAGGCAATTTGTGCATTTATACTGTGGATCGTCGGTGATTATATCACGCAACACTCACTTAGTGAGGAACTGGTGCGTATGATCGCCGGCAGGCAAGAGGCGATACCCTAAGACCGCCATCCGCGGGATCGCCGGGCGCGGTGGGGCTGGCTCCACGCGNTGTTGTAGGAATAGCCGGCCGGTTGTTCAGCAACCGACCACGACCGCACGAATGTCAGAAAAGGCATGCGTGGGGGTGTGTTTAGTGTTGCTCCCAGAAAGACCTGACAGGTTTTCTGAGACCTGTCAGGTGTGGGAAAACCGGCCGGCAACAAAAAAGTGGCCCCGCGATGCAGGGCCACCAGTATAAGCGACGGCCTCCTTTCTGCCTATCGGTGCCGCCAACACCGTGGGCGATGACCGTAAGGTCATCACTCAAAGCAGCGCCCCTTTGATGGGGAGGGGGACTTTATGTCTCCAAAGGAAGCCTACTCTATCCAGGTACGAGCATACCACATGCGGCTCTCTCTGTCAACGAAGCCCCGTGGTAGTGACGAGTGACGANTGACGAATGACGAGTTTCGGAGAGAGTTCTGAACTCGTAACTCTTCATTCGTAACTCGTAACTTCTCTTCCTGGCCCGAGGCAACCTATCCGTTGAAAACGCAGGACCCGCCTGCGGATGGTTTTGCTTTGCCTGATGCCGGGATCAGCGAAGCCGTCCGGGCCGCGCAGCAAAAGTTGATAGACCTACGCCGGTCACTTGGCATAGAACCGCGCGGCCGAANGACGAATGGCGAATTGCGAAATACGAAAGAAGAGAGCTCTCCCGAGCCGTATCTCGTATCTCGTATCTCGTATTTTTCAGAGCCATTGGCCCGCCACCTGNGGGCGGCCGCGGCGCGGCGGGAACGACAGGAGGCCGCCGAGGACCGGGGCTGGCTGAAGCAAATTACGAATGACGAATTACGAATTACGAATGAAGAGAGCCGCTCCCCTGCTCGCCTGCTCCCTTTCCCCCCTGCTCCAGATACCAATGAAGAGAGCGCTCTAAACTCGTCGCTCGTCACTCGTCATTCATCACTCGTCACCGTCTTCCCTGACATCGCGCTGGCGATGCTGCGGACGAAGACGGCCGCGGCCGGGCGGGTGTGGCTGCTGCTGCGCCATTTCGACGCCGCCGGGCGCGGCCGGGTGGCGGCCGAGGACGCCGCGCGCTGGCTGACTGGCGACGAACCCGCCACGCGGATTTGCGGCCGCCGCCAGTGGGGNAACCTGCTGCGCGCCGGCGACGGCCTCTTCTGGGAGCGCGACACCGNCCGCGACGGCGCNGAATGGCTGCGGCTGCGCTCGGCCGTGCGGGTGGCGGCGGCGCTAGGCGTGCGGCGGCTGTCCGGCTCGCCCGTGGCCGTCCCCCTGGCCGGCCTCACCGGCACCATCGGCCAGGCCCGCGCCNATCTCTATGCCGCCTTCCACAGCGGCCGCACCCGAACCGACCTGCTGACTGGCGAGCGGCAAGCCCGCGGGCCGATCAGTCGCTCATCGTTATGTAAACTCTCTGGCGCGGCGGCCAACAGCCAGCGCAACTACGAGCGCCGCGCCCGCGTCNGCCGCCGCTCGGCCATCGCCGTCGGCCCGCCGGCCAACGCCGCCGACGAGCAGGAAACCGCCTGGCGGCGCGGCCGGTCGCTGTTCCGCCTGCGCGACGACAAGGGCCGNTATGGCCGCCCCGGCGCGGTCTATCTGGCCTGGCAACTGCCAAACGAATACACCGGCCCGCACGACACCCTGTCGCGTGGCCGCACGAAGCGCCTCAACCGGGCGCNCGCCGACCTGTTCCATGACGGGATAACGGGCAACGGCGGGCGGTCCATTACGAATGAAGAGGCCGCGGGTGGCGGCAGGCGGCAGGTGGCAGATGGCAAGGCGCAGGTGGCCGGTGGCGATGAGCGGACGGGGTTCCCTTGTTCCCCCGCTCCCCTGCTCCCTTTCTCCCCTGCTCCCCTTCTCCCCTGCCCCCCCGCTCCCCCACGCCGCTTCTACTCGACCGCCAAGACCGCCCACGGGGCGCGACACGGCGGCGAGCGGTACTGGCGCTATCGCGACGCGTGGCTCTGGCAGCCCGAGTTTCGAGTGACGAGCGACGAGCGACGAGTTAAGGGCCATGACAGCGTACAGACAACATATCAAGCGCCTTCTCCCCTGCCCCCCTGCTCCCTTTCTCCCCAANCGGGTTCTGAACTCGTCACTCGTCATTCGTAACTCGTCACTTGAGGAAATTGTTTGCACCCATGATCGGGATAAAGTTATGATTACAGGGCTATGAATCTCCACATCCTCGATACCCACTTCCAGGGCATGTCCCAGGTGACGGCCGTCTACTTGCTGGTTGGCCCCGACGGGCCGGTGCTGGTCGAATCCGGCCCCGGCTCCACCCTGCCGGCGGTAACCAACGCGCTGGCCATCCATGGCTTCCAGCCCGAAGACGTCAGGCACGTCCTGCTGNCCCACATTCACCTCGACCATGCCGGGGCGGCCGGGTGGTGGGCGCAACAAGGGGCGCAGATCTACGTCCACCACGTCGGCGCGCCGCACCTGATCGACCCGGCCAAGCTGCTGGCCAGCGCCACGCGCATCTATGGCGACCGGATGGACGCGCTGTGGGGCGANTTCNTGCCNTCGCCGGCCGAGCGNGTGACGCGACTCTATGACGGCGACACCGTCGAAGCCGGCGGGCTGACCTTCACCGCCCTCGACACGCCCGGCCACGCCTACCACCACCANACCTACCTGGTGCGCGACGGCCACGGCGGCCGGATCGCCTTCACCGGCGACGCAGCCGGGGTGTGCCTGCCCCACGTCGACGTGGTCGACCTGCCCGCGCCGCCGCCGGAGTTNCACCTGGAGACGTGGCTGGCCACGCTCGACCGGCTGGAAGCGGCCGGGGCACATACGATCTACCCGACCCACTTCGGCCCCATCCGCGACGTCCACGGCCACCTGAGCCAGTTGCGGACTCTGATGATCGACGCCGTGGCCTTCGTGGCCGAGCGGGTGAAAGAGTTGACAAAAAACCCGACAGGTGGCGCGCCTGAGCCGTTGACAGGCAGCGAACCAATCGCCCCACCTGTCAGGTCTCAGATACTGGACGAATACATCGCCTGGAATCGCGAGCGGGCGGCCGCGCTGCGCCTGTCGCCCACGGCCATCGAGAGCTACGAGCTGGCCAACCCGCTGTTCATGTCGGTGGACGGGATATTGCGCTACNTGCGGAAGCGGGGGGCGTAGGGGCAGACCCGCGTGTCCGCTCTCCTCGCGATCGCTGTCGCTATCCCAATCGATTATCTATCATAGGGGCAGACACACCGGTCTGCCCCTCTTGCTACCCATTACGCCTTATGCCNAAATGTGCCACCGGCAGCCTTAACAGTTGACCAGATGGGCATATATGGCTATCCTCTCCCTTTACCGTCCCCCTAACCCNAAAAGGAGAGTTTCATGTTCGTGAAGAGAATCATCTTGCCGTATCCGCGCGTCTTGTTGCTGCTGGCGGCGCTGTTGGTAGCGCTGGCCCTGGGCGCGGGCCTGGCCCAGGGCGGAGCCGCCGACACCGGCTCCGACTTCAGCACCTTCTATGGCGGCAGCAACGAGGAATGCCTCTTCGAGCGTTGCGCCATCACCCAGGACGCCGACGGCAACCTGATCATCGCCGGGACCACCCGCTCGCAGGATTTCCCCACCGTCAACGAGATCATGACCGACACGGCCGACGGCAGCGCCAATGACATCTTCCTGGTGAAGATGACCCCCGACGGGCAGAACGTCCTGTTCAGCACCTACCTCGGCAATGGCGAAGCCCGCGACGTGGTGGTGGATGGCAACGGCGATATCGCCCTCGCCGGCAGCACCGGCGACCGCGCCTTCGCCGTCACGCCCAATGCCGTCCAGGACTGTGATGTCCTGGGCAACAAGGCGCTGGTGATGAAGGTGAGCGGCGACGGGCAAAATATCCTTTATGCCACCTGTCTGCGCGGCAACGGTGCGACCGAGGCCTTCGGCGTAGACGTGGACGGCGACAACAACATCGTCGTCGCCGGTTATACCCAGGCCCCCGACTTTCCCACCCTCAACGCCTATCAGCCCGTCAAGTCGGTGGAGCAGGACGCCTTTGTCAGCAAGATCGATGCCACCACCGGCCAGCTGATCTTCAGCACCTTCCTCGGCGGCGAGGACCGCGACCGGGCCTACGACGTCAGCATCGACGCGGCCGGCAACATCTACGGCGGCGGCGGCACCCGCGACCAGTCCACCTTCCCGCAGACGCCGGGCACGGTGGGGCCGGACACCGACCGCGGCGGGGCGTTTGTCTTCAGCTTCAGCCCCACCGGGCAACTGCGCTACAGCACCGCGATTGGCAGCGTCACCCATGAGGCCACGATGGTCCACGCCGACGACGACGGCTATCTCTACTTCTTGTGGAACAACTACGACGGCGTTGGCAAACTCAACCAGGACGCCAGCGCCTTCGTCTACCGGGCCAAAGTTGAGGATATGGAGATCAGTGAGTCGGCGACCTATGGCGGCATGGACGTCGATGAGGACGGCAACGCCTACATCACCGGCCGCATGAACCAGACGGTCGGCGCGCGCAAGGACATCGCCATCGCCGCCATCCATGCCAGCGGCCGCGTGGTGTTCTATGACACCATCGGCGGCGCGCTGGACGACAGCGGTTACGGCATCACCGTCCGCCGCCTGCCAGACGGCCGCGTGACGGCTGCCTATGTCGGCGTCACCGCCTCGACCAACTTCCCGTTGCTGAAGCCGCTGCAGAACAGCCTGAAGGGGCCGACCGACCTGGCGATCTTCAACGTCACCGGCCTNGANGCCTACGTNGACCAGACGTTCCTNTACCTGTCGTTCGTCACCGGCCGCTAGCTTCCCGCAACGCTTCTGGAAACCGGGTTTTGGCGAATGGGAGTTCGCTCAGGAAAACCCGGTTTCCAACTCCCCCAATTAACCGCTTAGAAACCTATATTTCCAGAAAAGACTCCGTTCCTGTTTGTCCTCGGCGGTTGACATTCCCTCTCTATATATTGTATTGTGTCTCGCGGACAACTGAATCAGTCGCCTCCGGGAGCCGGGCGGCAATGACANAAGGAGAAAGCCATGTCATTCGCGAATCGTGCCGGCCGGTTCTTCGTTTTGCTGGCGGCTGCGGCCGCCGGAGCTATCCTGCTGCTGGGCGGCCTGCCCTCCGGGGCGGCCCCGCTCAACGTCAAGCTCAGCGGCGACATGCAGCCCGACGGCGACCTGCCCGATTTCCGCTTCTTCCAGATCAGCCCCGACAGCCGGTATGCCGTGTACCGCGCAGATGCTGAAACCGATGCAGCCTACGACCTCTTCAGCGTGCCCACCACCGGCCTCAGCGCGCCGGTGCGCCTGGGCGGCGCACTGCCGGTCAATTATGAGGTCAAGCAGTTCGCCATCACGCCCGACAGCAGCCAGGTCGCCTTTATCGCGCCGATGGAGGACAAGAATATCGAGGAGCTATTCGTCGCGCCCATCGAAGGCGGGCCGCTCACCAAGTTGAGCGGCGACATGGTCGCTGGCGGAAATATCGCCTATTTTCTTATCTCTCCCGACGGCAGCAAGGTCGTCTACATCGCCGACCAGGAGGAGGACGGGGCCTACCAGGTATTCCGGGTGGGCATCGACGGCAGCAACAACTTCCCGGCAACCATCCCCCTGGCACCCAATGGCGACGTGAACGATATCGCCATCAGCCCCGCGAGCGACTGGATCGTCTTCAGCGGCGACGTCGAGGCGGACGAGGCGTATCAGGTCTACTCCGTGCCCATCAACGGCGGTGTCACCAACCGGCTCAACTACCTCGCGCCGGTGGCCGGCGGCGGCGTCATCAACTTCTGGATCAGCGCTGACGGCAGCCGCGTGGTTTATCTGGCCGACCAGGAAACGGATGACGTGTTCGAACTCTACAGCGCGCCGATCGACGGCAGCGCCCCGCCGGTCAAGATCAGCGGCCCGCTGGTGCCCGGGGGCGACGTCTACAGCGTGCGCGTCAGCCCCGACGGGCAGCGCGTGGCCTATCTGGCCGACGCCGACACCGCCGGCGTGCGCGAGCTGTACAGCACGCCCATCACCGGCGGCGGGGCGACGAAGCTCAACGGCCCGCTGGTGGCCAATGGCGAGGTGTTCGACCCCGCGTTCACGGCGGATGGCAGCCGCGTTCTTTATATCGCCGACCAGGCGACGAACGACGTGTTCAATCTCTACAGCGCCCCGGCCGANGGGAGCGCCGCGCCGGTGCTGCTCAATGGCGCGCTGGCGCCGGGCGGCGACGTCAACCGCTACGCTATCAGCCCGGTGGGTGACGTGGTGGTCTACGCCGCCGACCAGGATACCGACGAGGTGCAGGAGCTCTATGCCGTCCCGGTTACCGGCGGCAGCGCGACGAAGCTCAACGGGCCGCTGACGCCCGGCGGCCAGGTCAGCGGCAATATTTTCATCAGCCCCGATGGCGGCCGCGTTCTCTATCACGCCGACCAGGAGACGGATGGCGTGTTCGAGTTATTCACCGCGCCCACCGGGGGCGGGCCGGCCGAGAAAGTCAACGGCCCGCTCGTGTCCGGCGGCGACGTGGGCGGCATCTACCTGGATTACCAGTTCAGCCCCGACGGCCAGAGGGTGGTCTACCGCGCCGACCAGCAGACCGACGACCAGTACGAGCTGTTCGCCAGCTTCGACGACAGCCTGCTGATCACGCCGACGCCCACGGCGACNGCNACCGGGACNGCGACCGCGACGCCAACCGAAACGGCGACGCCCACGGCCACAGTCGAGGTGACGCCGCCGCCGGCCACGCCGATGGCCTACATGCCGGTGGTGNTGGAACCGTAGCGCCGGACTCTTATCCGGCGGTGACTTAATGGCCGGATAAGAAACCGGCCCTACACCGGTTCGCGGCCGCTTGACAACCGATCGCCCGTGGGTGTACCGTGTAGGTAGCCGCCCCCACCCTTTCATCGCGCGGGTCGGGCGGCGGGAGCCAACCATGAAACCCCTCATCCTCGCCGGCCGGCTCGGTTTCGCCCTGGTATTCGTTCTGCTTGCCTTCTCGCTGGCGCGGGCCGCCCCGCAGTCGCTCGCCAACCTGAAGCTGAGTGGGGAGATGCCGCCCTTCGCCGACATCTTACTCGCCGAGTTCTATCTCAGCCCCAACGGCCGTTATACAGTATATCAGGCCGATGCCGAAGTGGATGACCTCTATGAATTGTTCAGCGTGCCGACCGACGGCCGCGAACAGCCCGTCAAATTGAATTTTCCCCTGGCGACAGGCGGCGGCGCGTATTTCCGGGGTTTCACCCACGACNGCCGGCATGTTATCTNCACCGCCCAAGCGTCGGCCTNCGAGCCATTGGAGTTGTTCATCGTGCCCGTCACCGGCGGCGAATCCGTAAAGCTCAATAGCACNTTGGTGGATGGGGGTTCCATCGCTGATTACGCGCTCAGCCCCAACGGCCGCTGGCTGGTCTACAGGGCCGATCAGGAAACATTCGGCGTGTTTGAACTCTTCCGTGTGTCCATTGAGGGCGGCGAGACGATCAAACTCAACGGGCCGCAAGCCCCCAAAAGCTGGGTGGCGGACTATGCCATCAGCCCCGACGGTAGCCGGGTAGTTTACGAAGCCGACCAGGAGACATATCTTCAATTCGAGCTTTACAGCGTGCCTTCGGCCGGCGGCGAGGTGACGAAGCTGAGCAGCCCGACGGAACTCGATGCTTACGTTTGGGATTTCAAAATCAGTCCGGCGGGCGACCGGGTGGTGTTCGCCGCCCAGGATAGGGACACTTACATCATTGAGCTTTTCAGCGTGCCCATCGCCGGTGGAGACCTGACGAAACTTAACCTGCCCTTGCCGGCCGACGCGGATGTGTGGGAGTTTGACTTCACGCCCGACGGGCAGAGGGTGGTGTTCGCGGTGCATAACACGACTACCCACAAGTATGATCTGTACAGCGTGCCTTCCGCCGGCGGCCCCCTGTTGCTGCTTAATAACTCGCTCGGCATGAAACTGAACCTGTGGTCGTTCTCCATCAGCCCCGACAGCCGACGCGTGGTCTTCGAGGCGGGCGTCGGGGCGGGATACACGATCCACCTTTATTCCGTCTCGGTGAGCGGCGGCGTGGTGACCCGGCTGAACGGCCCATTGAGCGNCGAGGAACGCGTGGCAGGTTCCGCTATCAGCCCCGACAGCCGCCGGGTGGTGTTCAAACAGGGTGTGTGGCCGGACGGGGGGAATTCCGCGACGCTCTACAGCGTGCCGATTAACGGCGGCGAGCCGATCCGGTTGAGCGAGCCTAGTGATATATTCCAGGTGGTCATCAGCGCGGACAGCGCAGACGTGTTCTACGACACCTGCCGCCGTCTGGATGCCGAATGCGGCATCGCGCGGGTTCCAATCCACGGCGGCACCCCAACCCGGATCAACGGCCCGCTCGTCGCCGGGGGACTGGTGGAGGGCTTTCGGGTAGCGGCCGACGGCCGCCACGTGGTNTACACGGCCGACCAGGAGACAAACAACAAAACGGAACTGTTCGTTACCATCGAGACGTTCTATCCGCGGGCCTTTGTGCCGTTCGTGACGCGCCGCTAGGGCAAGCCAGGGGGTGACAGGTCAAATTGCCCCTGCCTAACCGTATTTGGCAGGGGTGAATAGTGCAAATAGCCTTGACGGCCGCCGCGCACCTCAGGTATTATTTCCCACGCTTTTCAACCAGGGAGCCGATAACTGCCTCGAAGGAGGGCGACGATGAAATCCGGCTTCCCTGCGGACCGCTTGTTTTTGGCCATAGCGATGATCGCCACGCTGGCCGTGATCGCGATTGGCAGCTCCCTCACCTCGGCCGCGCCCGACGCCAACACCAACGAAAAAATCAGCGGCAACATGCCACCCACCGGCGACGTCCAGCCCTTTCTGGAGAGCTTCGCCATCAGCCCCAACAGCCAACGGGTCGTCTACCAGGCCGACGCCATCAACGACGGCATCGTCGACATCTTCAGCGCCCCGATCAAGGGCGAGAGCCTGCCCACGCGCCTCAACGAGCTGATGGGCAACGGCCAGGCCGTGGTCCAGTTCGCCATTACTCCCGACAGCAGCAAGGTCGTCTTCATCGCCCCGCAGGACACCGACGGCGTGTTCGAGCTGTTCGTCGTGCCGATCGGCGGCGGCGAGAACGTGAAGCTGAACGGGAAGCTGGTGACCAATGGCGACGTGCTGGACTTCAAGCTCTCGCCCGACGGCCGCCGCGTCATCTATCGCGCCGACCAGGACAAGGACGGCATCAACGAACTCTTTACCGTGTCGATCAACGGCGGCGCGCCGGCCAAACTGAACGGGACAATGAGTGTCAACAGCGACGTCTCATCGCTCTACGACATCTCTCCCGATGCGAAATACGTCATCTACGTCGCCGATCAGGATACCGACAACGTCAGCGAGCTCTACAGCGTGCCCATCAATGATGGCACGGTGGTCAAGCTGAACGGCCCGATGGCGGCCGGCGGCGACGTGTTCGGCGGCTCGCCGCTCATCTCGCCCGACGGCAAGCGCGTGGTCTACCGCGCCGATG
>JAACJX010000561.1 GCA_014237545.1 Ardenticatenia bacterium
CGGGTTAGGCAGCAACTTCTTGCGGCTCAGGCTGATCCGGCCCGATTCCTGGTCGACACCGAGGACATAGACCTCGACCTCATCCCCCAGCTTGACCACCTCGCGCGGGTGGTCGATGCGGTGCCAGGACAGCTCGGAGATATGCACCAGACCATCGGCCCCGCCCAAATCGACGAAAGCGCCGAAGTCGCGCATGCCGCTCACGCGGCCGGTGCGAATCTCACCCGGTTGCAGCGTTTCCATTAGCTCGCCGCGCTTCTTCTCTTCCCACTCTTTCTGCGCCTCGCGTTGCGACATAACCAGNCGATGGCGATGGCGGTCCACTTCAATGATCTTGACGCCGATCTTCTCGCCGCGAATCCGGGCCAGGCGCTGCTGGCGGCGGCGTTCGCCCATGCCGGGCGTGACGTCGCTCAGGTGCGAGATGGGCACAAAGCCGCGGATGCGGCCGTAGGGCACGATNACCCCGCCCTTGTTGTAGCCGATCACCTCGCCTTCGAAGATCTCCCCGCTGGCGAGCAGGGCTTCGGCCTCGATCCANTCCTGATTGAGGCGAGCGAGGTGAATGGATACTACCAGAGATTCCGGGTCTTCNGTTTGCACAATATAGACCGGAACCTCATCATTCACACTGAGAGCGTCGCGTTCTTCCGGCTCCAGCTTNGCAAGATCAGACTGGGGCACGATTCCATCGCGCTTCAACCCCAGATCGATGATTAGACCTTGTGGTGTGTTGGCGACAATCACGCCTGTGCGTATATCCCCAGCCTGGGGCATATCGTAGTCGTGCTGGTCCAGCAGATCTTCCAGAGAGTTCATCGATTCGTCAGACATACCTTCGTCCTAAAAGGCTTTCGTTTTGCGGGTTGACAGGGACAAAAACAATAAAAAACTCGGCCCATTCGTTGCGTCATATGGCAACTAATGGCCGAGTTCGCTACGCCTGATCGTTTAACTGGCGCCACTGCGAATAACAATGAAGGGCGGCTAGTTGCCTTTAAGCATAACGCTTCGATGAGCTCTTATTGGGAAACCCCCAGAATAACGCACGAGTCGCATCTTGTGGTTTCGACAATCTTTCTTCTAAGCCGTCCTACCCTAACCCACTCAGCCAACTCCCGATTATATCACGAAGGACAATATAGTCAATCCGGCCGGGTGAAGTTCGCCTGTCAGACTCGGACGATGCGGTTGCGGATTGCGCCAATNCCCTCAATGGCGCACTCAACCACATCACCCGGCCGCAGGAACACCGGCGGCTTCATCGCGAACCCCACGCCGCTGGGCGTGCCCGTGGCGATGATATCCCCCGGCAAGAGCGTCATGCCGCGGGAGAGGTGATTGATGATGGTCGGGATGTCGAATGTCATCGTTTCGCGCGCGCTATCCTGGCGCAACTCGCCGTTGACGCGGCAGGTGATTCGTAGCGAATAGGGATCGGGCAGTTCATCGGCGGTCACGATGCACGGCCCGATGGGGCAGCTGCCGTCGAGGCTCTTGCCCTTGAAGAACTGTTTGTGCAGTGACTGTAGATCGCGGGCAGTGACGTCGTTCAACACGGTGTAGCCGAAGACAGCCGCCATGGCCTCGTCGCGGTTCGTGTCCTTCACCCGCCGGCCGATAATCACCGCCAGTTCAGCCTCGTAGTCGATCTGCTCCGAGACGGCGGCATCATATGGGATATCGTCATATGGTCCGTTGACGCATGTGGTCGTCTTCGTGAAGATGACCGGGTATTCAATGGCTTCCACCTGCTGGCCGCGGGCCTCGTATGACTCGCGGGTGTGCTCGGCGTAATTCTTGCCCACGCACATCACGTTGCGACGGGGGTTGTGGATGGGGGGTAACAATCGCGCCTGGCTCGCGGGGATGGCGTCGCCGGCGGTGTCCGCCAACGCTCGCGCCTGCTCCAGCCCCGGCTCTCCCAACTCAATCAGGCTGATCATATCCGCCGCCACGCTCGACAGATCGATAATGTGGTCGTCGCGCAGCAGGCCAATGGCCACGCGGCCGTTGTATTGATAGGTAACTAGTTTCACGCTTCTCCTGTAATCACTTGATCGCGAGGAGCCTGCCTTGGGCATTGCCCTCGCCCAACGCATTTTACACCGATGAGGCGCTGTGGTGAAGTACGGGAAATCCATGAGGAAGCACTGCCGCACAACCGAATTCCGGAAATGAACATATGTTCGTATTTGACCATTGAGGTACAATTACACTCATGGAAACCGGTCCCTATGCGGAAGTCGTCGTCAACGTCGAAGTAGCGCTTTCCGATTCCTATCACTACCACGTGCCCTCGGACATGCGCTCGGACTTGCGCGTCGGCCACCTGGTCGAGGTGGAGTTTGGCCGCAAGCTGGCGCAGGGGATTGTCGTCGCCTTTTCTGAGACCTCCCCGGTCGAGGACACCAAGCCCGTCATTAGCCTGATCGATCCCGAGCCGGTATTGTGGCCGTGGCAGATCGATCTCGCCCGCTGGCTCAGCCGCCGCTACATGGCGCCGCTCAACGCGTGCTTTCGGTTGCTGCTGCCGCCGGGCCTGACGCGTTGGTCGGACAGCGTGTACGACGTCAACCCGTATTGGGATGGCCAGGGCCACCTGACCGATATCCAGCGACAGGTCGTCGAGCTACTTCGCCAGCGCGGTGA
>JAACJX010000392.1 GCA_014237545.1 Ardenticatenia bacterium
GCCCATCAGTGTCGGCTCGCCCCCCTGAAAGGCCAGGGTCACCTCGGATGTCTGGTGGCTCTCGATGAGTTGTCGGATGTAGCTCTCCAGCAATTCGTCGGCCATACGAAAGCGGCTGCCGGGATAGAGCATTTCCTTCGACAGGAAGAAGCAGTAGGCGCAATCCAGATTGCACGTCGCGCCGGTTGGCTTGACAAGGACGTGGAAGCGGGGCGGGGCGTTGTTAGGGTAGTTGGTCAACATAGTCGTTTCCGGTGTAGGCCAGTGGGCCCAATAATAGCCCAATCGCGCCGCGGGTAAAAGGTGGCGCCAGGGTGATCGGCTCTCATGTCCGTGTTCATTCACGTCATCTGTGTTCGATTATTCTGTATGCGCTTACCCTGAATGTCGCGCCCATCCAATTGAGCCGAGCGAACTACCCAAAACAGCACATAAAGGGTATGCTGGTGGCCGATCTTCACTTAGCTGATAGGAGCTTCCTGTTATGACCCCTGAATTTGAGCGCTCGTTGAGCGACTATGCCGAATTGATCGTCAAGGTGGGCCTGAATTTGCAACCAGGCCAACGATTGCTTATCCGTGGCCCGATTGAGGCTGCGCCGCTTGTGCGCATGATCGCGGCCCATGCCTACGACCAGGGTGGCCGCCTGGTCGAGACCATCTGGAGCGATCCACAACTGGCGGTGACCCGCTATAAGCACGCGCCGCGCGATTCGTTCACGGAGCACTCCAACTGGTGGTGGCAGGCCGGCCTGGAATACGTCGAAGCCGGCGGCGCCGTCCTGTCCATCACCGGCGTCGACCCCTATCTGTTGAAAGACGCCGCCCCGGAACTTATCGGCACCGTGCAGCGCACGGAAGGCCGGGCCGCCGTCCCTCTCAGCCGCCGCATCTCGGCCGACGCCATCAACTGGTGCGTCGTCGGTTATGCCACGACCGGCTGGGCGTCCCGCGTATTCCCCGATTTGCCCCCCGCGCAGGCCCAGGAGCGCCTGTGGGACGCGATCTTCCGCACCGTGCGCCTCGATGCGCCCGACCCGCTGGCGGCCTGGGAGAGCCACAACGCGGCGCGGGCGGCGCGGACAGCCTTCCTGAACGAGAAGCAGTATACCGCACTCCATTACCAGGGTCCCGGGACGGACCTGACGGTCGGGCTGCCGGAAAATCACTTGTGGATTGGCGGCGCGGCCCCGACGGCCATCGGGATCGTCAACGTCGCCAATCTGCCCACCGAAGAGGTCTTCACCGCGCCCCACCGCGAGCGCGTGGACGGTACCGTGCGGGCGACGATGCCCCTCAACCTGGGCGGCAACCTCATCGAGGATTTTAGCCTGACATTCGAGGGCGGCCGCGTGGTCGATCTGCGGGCCGGCCGCGGAGAAGCGCTCTTGCGCGCGCAGGTCGAGATGGACGAGGGCGCGTCGCGACTGGGCGAGGTGGCGCTTGTGCCCCATAGCTCGCCGATCTCGCAGGCCGGCATTCTGTTCTACAACACGCTCTACGACGAGAACGCGTCGTCCCATCTGGCCATCGGCCGCGCCTATCGCAACTGCATCGCCGGCAGCGAAGAAGCCAGCGACGAGGAGTTCGCGGCCCGCGGCGGCAACAACAGCGCCAACCACCTGGACTTTATGATCGGCTCAGGCGAACTCGACATCGACGGCATCACCGCCGGCGGCGAGCGCGAGCCGTTGATGCGCGTCGGGGAGTGGGTTATCTAGGGGATCGGTAGAAAAGCGAGATACGAGGCCAGTTAAATCTCTGACCTCGTATCTCGTATCTCGTGTATTACTGCGGTGGAATATTCACCACCACGTCATTCGTCGGCGCGCCCTTTGTGACCACCGGGACGCCCACCTGCGAGGCGTAGAGCACCTGATCGCCCAACAGGATGCGCGCCCCAACCACGTAATCCCGCTCCGGGTCGATCGTCGCCGCGGCCAGCGGCACCTCAAACGAAATGGGGAATTGCGCCCCTTCCAGCATTTGTGAGATCGTGACGATGGGATCGCCGGACGTGCCCGCCTCGCGGAAGTCCACGTAGAGCGTCGCCGCGGGGTCGAGCGCCGCCGGTGTGTCCGTCGTCACCACCCCGGTGATCGCGCCGGACGGCGGGGCGTCGGTGATGGTCGAGGCGACGAGATTCAGTGTGACGTCGGTGACGGGCGCGCCCTGGGTCAGGACCGGCGTGCCGGCGCTGGAAGCGAAGGTNANCAAGTTGTTGTCAANGATCCGCGCGTCGAAGATATAGGCCTTGTTCGGGTCGATGGTGGCCGGATCGTAGCCCAGTTCAAAGGCGACCGGGAACGAGAGTCCCGCCAGCGGCACGTAGCTGAAAGCCGTGGCCGGGGCGTCGGCCAGCATCGGCTCGCGGATCTCGACATTGAGATAGGCGGTCGAATCGGCCGGCCAGGTCATCGGCGTGTCGCTGGTCACCGTGTAGCGAAGCACGCCGCCGGCCAGGTTGGGCGCGGGAGCNACGGGCACGGCGATCTCCGACGCCGGNGCGCCGTTGGTCAGCACCGGCACGGGCGCGAGCGACGTGAAGAGCAGCTGGTTACCGGACAAGACTCGCGCCGCGACGGCATAGGCCCGGTCCGGGGCGATGACCGCCGGGTCGTAGGGTAGCTCAAAGGAGATCGGGAAGGCCAGCCCGGCCAGCGGGATCTGGATATTGGCCGTGGCCGGGGCGTCGGCCAGCATCGGTTCGCGTAGCTCCACCTGGAGCACGGCCGCCGGGTCGAGCGTCTCGGGCGGCCGCGGCGTCGTCACCGTGCCGCGGATGACACCCGCGGAAGGGGNCGTGGTCATCTGTGTCACCATGATCTCTACGTTGCTGGTGGGCGCGCCGTTGGTCAGCACCGGCACGCCGGTCTGCGAGCTGAAAGNGGTCTGGCCGGCTTCGGTGATCCGGGCGCTGGCCAGATAGGTTCCGGCGGGATCGATGCTCGCCGGGTCGTAGGGCAATTCGAACGGGATGGGTACCTGGCGGCCTTCGGCGTTGATATCGCGCGAGGCGATGACCGAGGTCGTGCCGCCCGAGGCATTTTGTAGCTCCACGGTGATGATCGCGTCGGGAGCCATGGCGACCCGCTCCAGGTAGACGACGTTGCCGGTCAGCATGCCGCCGGCCGTCCCCATCATCACTGGGCCGACCAGCACCTCGATGCCGCTGGTGGGCGCGCCGTTGGTGATCACCGGCACGGCCGCTTGCGAGGCGTAGACCGGCGCGCCATTGACCTGGATGCGGGCCTGCACCAGATAGGTCTGGGTCGGGTCGATTTGCGCCGGGTCATAGGCTATCTCAAAGGGGATGGGCACCTGGCGGCCTTCGGCGTTGACCGATTGCGTGGCCAGCACCGTATCAGGGTTGCCGACCGAGGTCTGCACCAGGTCGACCTCGATGACCGCGTTCGGGTCCAGCGCTGAGCGGTCGAGATAGATGACGTTGCCGCTGACCACGCCGCCGCCCGCCGGCGCCTCGGCCATATCGGTCGTGGGTTGCTGGCCACAGGCCGCCAGCACGACGGTCAGTACAACCATCAGAAACAGTCCGCTGAAAATTCGTTTTCTCACTTCCTCGTTCTCCTTGCGATGGGGGGCGATTTTAATCCTGAGCGGTTTCCACGGATAGCGGCTCAGGTGATGCAAGCATAAGCGCCCCGCTTGCGGGATGCAAAACTTATAGACTGAATATTAAGATATGGAAGCCCCTGTGTGCAACTATCGGAGGCAGAACATAGCATTTTCGCTTATTGTAATGGCTACCGGCCGGATTTATACTGTGCTTATGAAAAAGTTCGTCTTAGCCATTCTGGGGCTGTTGGGCGGACTGAGCCTCCTCGCCGCTGACTCTCGTGACGCCCAAACAGCCGCGCTCCCCGTATCCATTCCCGTGCCGATCTGGTCGCATGATCTCATCGGCCCCGGCGGCTATCTCAACGACGTGGCAATCGACAGCGCCGGCAATCCCCACGTGCTTTACGTCGATCAGAGCGCGGCCGAGTTGCGCTATGCGCGCAAACTGTCCGGCGCGTGGTCGATTGTGACCCTGGCCCCTTTTCCCGTTGACCTGCCTCTCAGCGACCTGTCCATCGATCTGGCCATCGATCCGGCGACCGACGAGCCGGTCGCGGCCTACGTCGACACCCAGCGCGACGGCCTCTACGTCGGCCGGCTGCATGGCGGCCTGTGGTGGTTCGACCGGGTGGCGGACGGCGGCCGGCTTATGTCCCTGCGTCTGGATGGCGACGGGGGCATGCATCTGGCCTACGTCTCCGGCCGGAATATCTATTACTACTGGCGCACCAATGGGGCCTGGCATTTCGANACGATCGGCGAGCCGCAGGATTACGTGTGGAACCTGTTTTTGGCGCTCGATGAGGCCGGCTTCCCCCACGTGGCCGGCACGGGATCCGGTGGCTCCTTTTACGCCCAGCGTCTGGGCCCCGANAGATTGGGANNNGNNNGTGTTGCCGGCCGGCGAATTGGCCAACGTCGAGGGTNTGGCGCTGGANGCGGCCGAGCAACCCCATTTNCTGGTCACNGATTCGGAGNTCATGCACGGCCGGCCGCCCTTCTCANGGGTCACCTTNTCGCTCGTCGGACGGTCNGCCGGCCAATGGGAGTTCACGCCCCTCTGGCAGGCCTATGATTGGTACGTCGAGTCGCGCTTCGTCGCTGGTCCGGNCGACACTCTGCACGTGATCTATTACGACCCCGAAGGGCGACCCCATTACGTCGTCTCCCTGCCCGACGAGTCTATAACTCGCGACCGGCCCTTTGGCGGCGGCGTGGGGCAATTGAGCCTGGCTTTCGGCGCTGATGTCCAGCCCTGGATTGGCCATCACGATGGCCAGAATATGTATCTCTCGCGGCGCTCGGTTGTCACACACGAGCATCTGATTTTTGGGCTCGCCGTGCTTTCCCCGGCGGACGGGGATGAATGAATGAAGGAACGGGCTGAAGTCGTGCTGATTGGCCCCATCGGCGCGGG
>JAACJX010000104.1 GCA_014237545.1 Ardenticatenia bacterium
CCCACACGGGGCCGTGTGTGCTTCAGATCAACTCCCATGTGGATCCGGACGCGGTCTATCGNGTGCACGACGACGTGCTGGCCGTTGACGCCGACTTCGACGGCCGCCGGGCCGGGGTTCGACTCTCGCGCGATCGCGGCGGCAAGATGACCCGCTGCGANCTGGCGGGCTATATCGGCCTGATCGCCTACCTCCAAANCGCCAGGTAAAACCCACCGGATAATCANGAATGATTTCTCGCCGGCCGGTGGGTCTATCTTTTCCTTACCCAAGAACAAATAACATGACAACAGAAAGTCGATTCATCACGCACATTACCCGCGCNGCGATCCACGGCGTCGTCTTTATCAGCCTGCTGCTTTTGNCCGGTTGCGCCGGGANCANGCCGGCGTCGAACAGCGCGGAGCCGGGCGCGCCGGCCACCGCCGGCCCAACCCTCGCGCCAACGGCTGAGGTGACTCCAGACTCGCAACCGGACGCCACGGCCACGACCCCAGCCGAACTGGATATCGCCACCCTCGGCAACATTGCCTACCGGGGCATCCTCGAAGAGGCGGTCATGCTGGCCGACGGAACATTTGAGGGGGATCCCTTTGTCGCCGGCGGGGCGTCACGTCCTGTCGTCACGCTGTTGCCCGAGCCGGTGGCGTTCGGCGACTTGAACGGCGACGGACAGATAGACGCGGCTGTCGTACTGGTTTCCGATTCGGGCGGCAGCGGCTCTTTCGTCTATCTGGCGGCCGTGGAATCGCGCGACGGCGTGGCCGAAAACGCAGCCACGTTGTTTCTCGGCGACCGCGTGCAGGTCAACTCGCTGGCCATCGAGGACGGCCGCCTTGTCGTCAAGTTGCTGAGCCACGCGCCGGACGATCCCGCCTGCTGCCCGACCCAGGAGAAAACCCTCAATCTGACATTAAGCGGCGATCAGCTCCAGGATGCCGGTGAATAGCCGTCGCCTGAGCGCCTCACGAAAAGAATACGAGCGCCACGAACCCGACCAACCCCAAAAAGATGAGGGGATAAGCCCAGTCGAAGAACNGGTCGATGCGCTCGATGCGCTCCAGTTTCCCCTCATTCTCCATTCGTTTCATGTAAACGTTGTAGAGCAGCACCAACGTATTGAAGGCGAACGTCACGGCCATTATCGCGTCGAGGAACGTGATGTAGCCCAGGCGCGGGTAGTTTTCGGACAGGCTGAAGCTGAAGGCGATGAAGAGCAGCGTGTTCGCCGCCGCTGCCTCGATGCGNCGGGTGTAGTCGCCCAGGAAGAAAGTGAACCAGGAAATCAGGATGATGAGCAAAATGGGCACGAAGATCTGGAGTGTGTAGTAATCCAGGTGGCGCGGCGCGTTGAAGGAGAAGGTGAAGCGGGACACAGGCTGGTCGGTCACCCGGCCCGGTACGATCTCGCTGGCGGTCGCGAAATCCTCGATGACGAACTCATCCTCGCCGTGTTCGCCGCTGATGCCGCTAAAGCCCGGCAAATCGGAGAGCGTATAGGTATCCGCCGGAAATAACAGGTCGAGATAAATGGGGAAATACTGGTTATCGAAAGGGAAATGGCGAAAGTCGAAGTCGGCCTGGAAAGTGGTNGTGAAGCTCTCGCCATAGCGGGCGCGGCCGTCGGGCCAGATGGCCGCGGCNCGGCTNTGCACCCAGCGGTTGCCCTGNTGNTTGAAGAAAACGAAATCGGGCCACACGCTGTTCACTTCATCCAGAAAGCGGTCGAATTCCTTCTCGGTGTAAATCTTGATGCGACAGTTGCAGCTGTCGGGACTGTAGGCCAGGGCTGGATCGATCCAGTCCATGCGCATGCTGCCCAAAACGGTGAAATCCTCTCCCTGGGAATCGACCTCGCTGATGCGCTCGATGCGAACGCCTACCTGGACGTCGATTGGCGCTCGCACCACCAGCCCGCCCGTCTCGGCCGCCAGGCCGGCCGTGACCTCCGGCGCGTTCAGGCCCAGTTGCGCGCGGAAATCGCCGGCTGTGGCNGNCCCNTCGGGCCCCGCGGCCGCCTGAACGTCGAGGGTATAATTCACGGCNCGTTCGGNGAAGGTGTACTGGAGAACAGCCCGCGGGTTTTGGCCGTCGAGATTGGCCGCCTGGACCGGCTTTCCGCCAAAGTCGCGCAAGATTANCGTGGGCAGAAGATTGCCNGCAGTCGGTTCGACNGCAACGTAAAGCGTTTCNCCCGCCTCGATATTGACCAGCCTGAGGGTTGTCAGTGAGCTTTCNGGGGAGANACTGCCGGTNACTTCCTGGACGGAGATGCCCAGGCCTCTGGCGCTCANTTCNCGCTCGACGAAGGGTTCGCCGACTGCCTGGGNNGCGTCCGGCGCGTTCAGCCGNATGAGAAGCTCGTAGCCGCCGGCNGTGGCCCGNCCAAAGNNNGATAGNGANGCNCCGGCGANGATNCGNTAATCGCCGGCNGCGGGCACNGCGTAATCCAGCCGAGCCTCGTATCCCTCGCCGCCNTCATCATCCCACGCCAGAAAGTAGCGATCGCGCAGCGCGTCTATATCGAGGGCGACATTGTTGCTTTCGGCCGCCAGGCGGGCAACATCCCCCTGATAGGCCGTCTCTACCTCGGTCAGCGACCGGCTGGTATCCATGACGCCGACCATGGGGTCCAGATTGCCGGACGTGGCGCGCATGGTGAGGGTCAGGCGATCCCCAGCCTGAAGCCCTCGTACGATATAGGTGTGGGTTTCGCCCACGGCCAGCTGGTCATTGATCTGCTGGGCCGCCCCCTCCTCTGTTCCCTGTGCGGCAAGGGGAGCCGCCATCCTGGGGGACACAAGACCGAACAGCAGCAGAATCAGGATGGTAAACGGATAACCTCGAAGCCAGCCGGTCTCGCGATTCATCTCTATCCCTCTATTTTCTTGATCGTTGTAGCGCCTACAGGGTACATCTTAAGCGGTTTCATATCGCGCCGAAAGCACCTAAATGGTGGGGGATAAGGACCTAAAAGTAACACCTTTTTGGTGTTATCGGCGCTACCCATCAGCCGCTACCATATCCATAGAGCGCGCACCCATGTGACGCATTGGACACACGATGACTGGTTAAAGGGCCATCATGACAAACTCGTCACGCACAGCTATGAGCGAAGTTGCCTATTACCGGATACGGGTCAGCGGCGGTGTGAGCGAGTGGTGGGTGAGCCAGTACATGAACGTGAAATCCCTGCGGGTTCATCATGGGGCCGGATTCATTGTCACTGAAATAACCGGCCAGGTCACCGATCAGGACGCGCTTATCGGCTTGCTCAACATGCTCTATGACATGAGACACGTACTAATCGCCGTCGACCGGCTGACGGTCGAGCAATATGACGAGATAGCTCCTGAGGGATGAAGGCGTGACGACAACGACCCCGAACAAGAAGATTCATGTTGTCATCAATCCCGCCGCCGGGAAGGATGAGCCGATCCTCAACGTGCTCAATGATATCTTTCATGCTCACGGCGTTGATTGGGACGTGAGCGTCACCAAGAAATATGGCGACGCCGCGCGACAAACTCGAGAGGCCATTGCCCAGGGAGCATCCATCGTGGCCGGCTATGGCGGCGACGGTACGCAGCACGAGATCGCCAACGCGCTGGCCGGCAGCGGGGTACTGCTGGGGGTGCTGCCCGGCGGAACAGGCAACGGCTTTGCCCACGAATTGGGCTTGCCGCAAAAGCTGGACGAGGCCGCGCGCCTGCTCTGCACCAGCGGCCGCACGCGGGGTATTGACGTGGCGCGCATTAGCGCGACGAGCACCGGCGCGACGGGCGTCGGCGATGAGTACTTTATCCAGCGGCTTTACACCGGCACGGAGCCGGAACAACAGACAAGCCGCGAAATGAAGGACAGGTACGGCCCGCTGGCCTATTTCGTCAACATGTTTGAGCAAGTGAATAACCCGGAAGTGCTCTATCGCCTGACCATCGACGGCGTGATGCATGAATTGCCGGCGATGCGCGTCTATGTGGTCAATTCTGGCCAGACGAAAAGCGGCCGCTCTATTACCGGCTCGCTCTCTGCCCCCGACGATGGTTTGCTGGAGGTTTTTGCCATCAATGCCCGCAACGTCGAGTCGCTCAAGGCCGCAGCCGAGCGCTTCCTGGAGTATGAGACGCCTATTTCGGAGCGATATTTCTGGCGTGGGATGGAAGTTCAGATCGACGCCGAGCCGGATCAGCCAGTGTGGATCGATGGCGAGTTCTATGGCCGCACCCCGGTGACGGTCGAAGTACGTCCAGGCTCGGTACAGGTCGTGGTTGCTGAGGATTGGGTGGATCCCCGCGGACAATCTCGGGGCCGCCAGGGTGCTAATAATCACGGAGGTGACATGTCCAGTTTAGTAGTTATCAGTTTCGATTCGCCGGACGAGGCCGAAAAGGTGCTCGAGAGTCTGAAGGCGCAGACAAAATACGGCAACATCTCATTCAAGGATACGGCACTGGTCAGCAAGGACGCTGACGGCAAGGTCCACGTCCAGAACGAGGTCAGCCAGGGCACGATGACGGCCACGGGCGTCGGCGCTCTGTTGGGCCTGTTGTTGGGTGGACTGGTGTTTCCGGTGGCCGGGATATTGTTGGGCGCCGGTGGTGGCGCGCTGATGAGCCGGTTCATGAACCTGGGAGTAGACGGCAATTTCGTCAAGGAAGTGTCGGACTCGCTGCAGCCCGGCACCTCGGCCCTGTTCGTCCTCGTTCACGATGCCAACCCCGACGTCGTGCGCGCCATCATGAAGGACCACCCCGGCAAGATCCTGCAAACTACCCTCTCGCCGGAGGCTGAAGAGAGCCTGAAAAAGGCGATGGGGAATTAGCGCGACAGGGTTCCTGAGGTGGGTTTCGCTTTATTGTCAGCACTCTGGTCGCGGCAAGCGAAACAAATATTTCGCACTGACGTGACAATAGAAGGAGCACATCATGGGATTCGGCAGACGACAGGAAAGACGTGAAGAGCGCCGCGAAGACCGCGGGCCGGGTGGCCCGGCGGATGGCGGCGAGCATCGTTACCAGATGCGCCAGAAGATCCTCGCCATCGGTGATGATTTCTGGATTGAGAACGGCCGCGGCGAGCGAGCGTTCAAGATCGACGGCAAAGCCTTGCGCGTGCGCCAGACGCTGATCTTCGAGGATCGCAACGGCAACGAACTCCTGAAGATCCAGGAGCGCATGCTGCACATCAAGGACAGCATGGAGATCGAAGACCCGCATGGAAACAAGGTTGCCATGGTGAAGAAAGCGCTCATCACGCCGGTGCGCGAGCGCTATAGCGTGAGCATTCCCGGCGGCCCCGACATGGACGTGCAGGGAAACATTCTCGACCACGAATTCCACATCGGTAACGTGGCCGAAGTGTCCAAGAAGTGGTTTCGCATCGCCGATAGCTACGGCATCGAAGTCGCCCCGGGGCAGAACGATATTTTGATTCTGGCCATCGCCGCCGTCATTGAC
>JAACJX010000302.1 GCA_014237545.1 Ardenticatenia bacterium
CCGCGATGAGCCGCTGCCGTCCCCTTCGGCCGGGGAGGTGATGGTCGCCACGCTGCTCTCGGCCGTGAGCCCCGGCACGGAGATGCTGGTCTATCGCGGGCAGGCGCCGGCGGAACTGGCCGTTGATGACACCATCGCCGCGCTGGGCGGCACCTTCGGCTTTCCCATCAAGTTTGGTTATGCCGCTGTAGGTCGTGTCATCGAAGTGGGCAAGGGCGTTGATGGGTCGTGGCTCGGCCGCGCCGTCTTTGCCTTTAACCCGCATGAGTCCCATTTCGTCGCGCCCGTTACCGACCTGATCCCCTTGCCCGAAGGAATCAGTCCGGAGGACGCTGTTTTTCTGCCCAATATGTAAACGGCCGTGTCATTCCTGATGGACGGAAAGCCGGTGATCGGCGAGCGAGTCGCCGTCATCGGGCAGGGCATTGTCGGCTTGCTGACCACCGCTTTGCTGGCCGAGTTGCCGCTGGGCGGGCTTGTGGCTGTCGATCCACTGGTCCTGAGACGGGCGTGGGCCTTGCGCCTGGGCGCGACGGCGGCTGCCGACCCGGAGAACGTGGCCGGCACGCTCGGCCAGTATTTTGGCGACGCGCTTGGGGCTGATCTCACGTATGAGCTATCCGGCAACCCAAAGGCGCTAGACCTGGCGATTGCGCTGACGGGCGAGCACGGTCGCATCCTGATCGGCTCCTGGTACGGCAATAAACCGGTGCAGGTAGACCTCGGGGGCCGCTTCCACCGCGCCCACATCCGGCTCATAGGCACGCAGGTCAGCGCCCTATCGGCGGAGTGGCTTGGCCGATGGACGAAGAGGCGGCGTCTGGAGGTGGCCTGGGAGATGCTCCGGCGCCACCGGCCCCAACGCCTGATCACCCATCGATTCGCCATCACGGACGCGCCCAATGCGTACCGGATGCTGGAAGAGGATTCCGCCGCGGCCGTGCAAATCATTTTCACATATCCCTGAGCCGGAGCAACGGCCTGGGGCAAGCAAGGGGGAGAATTACTGACATGTATACCGTTGCAGTCAAACGGGATTTCGTGGGCCAGCATTATCTGATCGGCGGCGATTGGGGCGCGGAGAACGAGTGGCATTCCCACCACTACGCGGTTGAGGTGCAACTGGAAGGGGAGACGCTCGACCGCCATGGTTATCTGGTGGATATCGTCGATATAGAACACCATCTGGAGGCGCTCGTCGGCCGCTATCGGGACAAGACGCTTAATGACCTCCCCGAATTCGAAGGGCTGAATCCCAGTATCGAGCACTTCTCGCGCATTTTTTGCGAGTCCCTGGCCGAGCGGATTCTGGCGCCCAACATCCGGGTCGTGACGATCAAGATCTGGGAAAACGACATCGCCTGGGCGTCTTACCGGCTGGCCCGCTAGCCCAAAGCGAGATGCTGCGCGTTGGTCTGGTCATCTACGGCTCGCTGGAGACGGTATCCGGTGGCTACCTCTACGACCGCAAGCTGGTAGACAGGCTGCGGCGGGCCGGCGATCAGGTCGAACTTATCTCGCTTCCGTGGCGTTCGTATGCGCGCCACCTGGCCGATAACGGATCGGCCGGCCTGCTGCGGCGGCTGCGCGGCGACTACGACGTGTTGCTGCAGGACGAGCTAAACCACCCATCGCTGGCGTGGGTCAACAGCCGGCTGGGACGCGACCGGCCGCCCATCGTCGCCATCGTTCACCACCTCCGCGTCAGCGAGCCTCGCGCCCGGTGGCAGAACCGGCTCTATGGGTTGGTGGAAGGTCGCTACCTGCGTTCAGTCGATGCCTTCATCTACAACAGCCACACGACGCGCCGTGCCGTTGAGAAGATCACCGGCCGCCGGCGGCCCCATATCGTGGCCTATCCGGGTGGCGACCGCCTGCTGGCCCTCTCGCCGCTCACAGACGCTCCTCGACAGGAGGATGGGCCTTTGCGGCTGTTGTTCGTTGGCAACGTCATCCCGCGCAAAGGCCTGCACGTGTTGATATCTGCCCTAACCAAAGTGAAGGTTCCCTGGCGATTGATGGTGGCGGGCAGCCTGGCGGTCACGCCGGATTATGCCCACCGGATGCGCCGGATGGCAGNAGAGGCAGAGGTCGATGACGATGTCACCTGGCTTGGTGCGTTAACCGACGCGGAGCTGGCCGGTGAAATGGCCGCGGCCGACGTACTGGCCGTGCCGTCGGATTATGAGGGCTTCGGCATCGTCTACCTGGAGGGCATGGGGTTTGGCCTGCCGTCACTAGCCACGACGGCCGGCGCGGCGCCCGAGATCATCACCGACGGCGAGAACGGTTATCTGGTCGCGCCGGGTGATGCGGCGGCCCTGGCGGCGCGGATCGAGGCGCTGGCCGCCGACCGCGCGTTGCTGGCAGGCATGAGCGCCGCGGCGCGACAGCGTTATGCCGCGCATCCAACGTGGCAAGCGACCACCGCCGCCATTCGTGGGTTTCTGGTGGAAATATCGAGAAAGGGGCAAGGGTAATGGAATACTCCTTCACGCGTTATCTGGCGGCCAAGCAATCGATTGACGATCGCTCGCTTAATCACGGCGTCTACGCGGCGTTAGCGGATGATTTGCCGGATGAGCCTCTGGCGATTTTGGAGGCCGGCGCGGGGACGGGGACGATGATCGACCGGCTCGCGGCCCGCGGGTTGTTATCGCGGGGCGGGCATTACACAGCCGTGGATTCTGATCCAGGGAATATCGCCGCGGCACGGGCGCGCCTTGGCCCGGTCGACTTGCCGGTCAGCGTGGAGTTTGTGACCGCCGACATACTCGAATTTGCTCTTCGCGAGCGCGTCCGCCGCTGGGATTTGCTCATCGCCAATGCCTTTCTCGATTTGGCCGACGTGGATCGACTGCTACCGCATCTGTTCGCGTTATTGAACCCCGGCGGTCACTTCTATTTCACGATCAATTTTGACGGATTGACACTCCTTGAACCACCTTTGGACCCGGAGCTCGATGAGCGAGTCATCGGCTTGTATCACCGGACGATGGACGAGCGGCGTGTGGACGGGCGACCGACCGGCGGCAGTCGCGCAGGGCGAGCGTTGCTGGGGCAGATACCGGCCGCCGGTGGCGAGATTCTGGCCGCTGGTTCATCCGATTGGGTGGTGCTTCCCCGGCGTGGCGTCTACCCGGGCGACGAGGCCTACTTTCTGCGCCACCTCCTCCACTTCTTTGAAGAATCGCTGACTGGGCGGCCAGAACTTGAGCCGGGCAGGCTCGCCCATTGGTTGGCGCGTCGACACGCACAGATAGACGCCGGGGAACTGATCCTGATCGCCCATCAGCTCGACGTGTGCGGGTTGGTTTAGCCGCTAGCCCGGCGCCGCGACAGGAGCCTGTGCCCGCTCCACCACCAGAGCCCTAGGAGACCCAGCGAGGTGTCGCGAATGCGAATGAGCAGGCTGGCGCTGAGACCTACGGCCGGGTCGAGTCCCAATAGGCCGAAGGCGGTCGCCTGGCTGGCTTCCAGCGCCCCCAGNCCGGCAGGAATGNACAGCAGGATGGAGATACGCGCCGCCGTGAGCGCACCGATCAGTTGCGGTAGGGTCAGGTTGACGCCCAGGAAACTGACCATCAGCCAATACTCGGCGATGAGCGCGGCCCAGCCGAACAAGGTGACGGTGACGGCCGCGGCGAAGGCGCGCGGCGCGCGGCGAAAGTAGCGGCCGACCTGGGCTTCGCTCTCCTCGACGGTGGCGGCCGCGGGCAAGAGGCGCGGCCAGCGTCGGGCCAGGGGGCGCAACAGGCGCGTCCCCGCATAAAAACCGCGCGCGGTCGTGCCCAGGTATAACACCGGGATGACCAGCAGCGCCGCGGCCAGCCCCAGCGCCTGTTGGCCTGATTCCCGGGGCACAATCCGCCATTGCAGCACCGCGGCGATGCCCAGAAACAGGAAAGACAGGTTGATGCTGAACTCGATCGCTTTGTCCAGCACGACGGCCGCCAGCGCATCGCTCCGCGGGACGCCCTGCTCGCGCTCGACCATGAACACCTGGATCATCTCGCCGCCCACGTGGGGGCCGGGGGTGAAGTAACTCAGGCCGAACGCGGCCAGTCTATAGGCAAAGAGAGATGCGAAGGGCGCGTGATAGCCAGCGCCGCGTAGCAAGATCCACCAGCGGCCCGTGATGGTGACGAGCACGAGCGCATTGACCGCCACCAGGACGAACAGTTGCCACCATCGAAGCTGCCTTAGCGTCGCCGTCACGTCGGCGAATGAGACGGAGCGTATGACCAGATAGAGGAGTAGCGACCCTAAGAGCCANGTAAGAATGCTCAATGCTCGCCGGCGGTCCATCATTCACCCAACCGGCGAAACATGTGACGTTCTTCGACCGGCCACAGCGCGTAAGGGCCTGGGCCAAGCAACTGAATGAAGACCGAACTCACGAGAGCCAGGCCGTTATCCCATTCTAATCCCCGGGTGGCGATGTCGAACCCGATGGGCAAGGCCAGGGCTATCGATAGCACGCGGGGAAGAATGCCCAGACCGACGAGCGGCGCGCCGATTAAACCGATTGCGGCCACCAAGAAGGCGAAAAACGGGGCCGCGGGCACGCTCCAACTAATCAGCAATTGTTGCCAGGCCGCCGGAACGGGCAAAGGCGCGACGGCGCGGAAAATGCTGGCCATGGCCACAACCAGACCAAACCGCCACACCAGAGGAAGGAGGATAGCAAAAGTTCGGTAGAGGCGACGCTGGGCATGGCGGTAAGGCATGGAGTTAGGGTTAAGCACCCCGCTGGCAACCAGCCAATCGCGCAGGAACCCCAGGCCCGTGGCCGCGGCAAAAAGCGAGCCGGCGATGACGGCCATCGGCCGCGGCAGGATCGGCCATAGCACCACACTGAGNAAGCCCATCTGGAACCCGGCAAAGACGCGGCGATGGGCGCTGGGAGCCATGTCNTNGAGNGGACGGCCCAGACGNCGCCGCAGCCACAGGCCGAAAACGAATAGATAGCGCGCCAGCCCCAGCCCCAGATACCACCATGGCAACTGGCCGAACGACACGGCCAGAAGGATGACGACGAGNGTNCCCAGCCCGTCGAACTCCATATCCAGCACGCCGCCNAGCGGGGTGACATGATTGGCNCGGCGGGCGAGGTAGCCGTCAAAGTAATCGGCAATGTCGGTGAGGGTATAGAGCAGGACGANNATCCAGGCCAGCGCCCCTTGNGGCCACGGTCCAAACAGGAACCCGGCCAGNAAGCCGATGCACAGCCCGCGCACCAGTGTCAGTATGTTGCCGGACCCGAGCGAGGGGAGAAGCGCCTCTTCGCCGGTTCGATGGTTGGCCGGCAGATTGCGCCACAACACCCATAGTCCATAGGCCAAGGCCAGACCTGACAGAGCCAGCCAGCGGCTGCTGGAGGGCCACATCGGTCTCAGTCCGGCATAAAAAGCCAGCCAAACGGCCGCCCACAACAAGGCTGTGAACCGCCATTGCCGGCGTAGAGATGCGAGAGGGGTATTCAATCAGATATCAAGTAGCCAATAACCAGTTNCCAGTGGCCAATGACTGGGCTATCTACTCATTCTAATCTGAATACTGAGCAGTGGAAACTGTTAACTGGATACTCGCTTACCAACCCATCGATCCCGGCTCGCCCTTGAAGGGGCCGACCACGTCATCTGTTATCCAGCCACCGTAAAAGTTGCCGGGTTGCGGCCGGGCTCGCTCGCCGTCCACCAGGCAGGCGTCCATCGGCGCGGCATAGAAAGCGACGTGATCCTTGATGGCCACGAAGTCGGGGGTCGGCCGCGGGTAATACCACCCCACGTTCTCGGCCCGCCGCCCGTCGACCTGTAGCGTATAGTACCTGGCTTCCCCCTTCCACTCGCAGAACGAACGCCCCGCGCCCGCCGCAAGGTATTCCATGCGAATATCTTCGGGCGGAATGTAATAGACGGGCGGGTGACTGGTCTCCAGGACGCGGAAGGCGCGGCGCGTGTCGGCAATTGTGATGCCGTTGAAAATGATCTGGATGTATCTATCGGTGAGTTCGAGCCGCGGCGGCCGCGGGTAGTCCCAAACGGATTCCTGACCGGGCCCAGGTNTGATTGGCGTTGGTCGCATCTATCTCCTCTCGTTCGAAATGAATGACNTAATGGTCTACCAGTTGATTATAGGCAGTTNGCAGCNGCCCGGGCTATACTTCCACTGGCGACATTCAGCAACAGGAGGCTTTTGTGGCTNAAGACGGNTTGCGACGATTCACCTATAGTAAGACGTTCATCGTCGGCTTCGGNTTTTTGGGCATCAGCATCATNTGGCCCATCTTNAACCAGTACATCCCTCTCTTTTTGCANGCGGGCAACCCCGAGTTCGAGGCGCAACTGCTGGCCGAGGGGCGGGCAATACCCGACATCGCCGGTTTCGGCCTGGGGCCGTCGCTGGCGTTGTTCATCATGACCTGGGACAATCTGATCAACATATTTCTCCAGCCCTGGGTTGGCGCGCGGAGTGACCGCACCTGGAACCGCTTCGGCCGGCGGAAGCCGTGGATCCTGCTCGGCCTGCCCATCGCCGTTCTAGGGTTCATTATGCTGCCCTTCGCGCCCACGGCTTTGGCCCTGGCCGCTTTCATTTTGATCACCAACGTGGGCATGGCCCTCTTCCGCTCGCCGACAGTAGCCTGGCTGGGCGACCTCTTCTTGCCCGAGGATCGCAGCAAGGCCAACGGCATCATCAACCTGATGGGCGGCGTGGGCAGCCTGATCGCTTTCCTCGGCGGCGGTTACCTGTTCAACAACTTCGGCCGTGCCGCGCCATTCATCGCCGGGGCCATTCTGATGGTTGTGGCCCTGTTGGTCGCTGTGTGGCGCGTCCGGGAGCCGCGCGAACTGTCGGCCGAAGCCGACACGGAACCGCCCCGTTCGGTGCGGGAGAACCTGCGCCTGTTGGCGAGCCGGGCGGACCGCGGCGGCCTCTACGTCTTGCTGGGCATTCTGCTCTGGTTCATCGCCTTCAATGGCCTGGAGGCGGCGCTGTCGTCGTTNGCCGTGTTCTCGCTCGGTATCGCGCCNGGNTCGGCATCGATCTACGCCGCNTCCATNAGCCTGTCGTTTATCCTTTTCTCACTCCCGGCCGGCATNCTGGGCACGTCTTTCGGCCGGCGCGGCGTCATCATTGCCGGNCTCATNGGATTGACGATTCTTCTCGGCCTGGCCTATTTCCTGATTCAGGGAGTGGCGACNTTTATCGTCGTTCTGGTTATNGCCGGGCTGTTCTGGGCCATGGTCAACGTCAANAGCCTGCCGCTGGTCTATGACTTCGGCGACGAGCGGCAGATCGGCGCNTTCACCGGGCTCTACTACTTTTCGTCACAACTGGCGGCCGTGCTTGGTCCGACGCTGGGCGGCATCGTCGTCGATGTGATGGGNGACCAGTATCGCTGGATGTTCCCGTTCAGCGCTATCTTTATGGGCCTGGCGTTGCTGGTCATCCTGCGAATTCGCCCGACCCGACCGGCGGCGACCGCCTGATTCCGGTGAACTTCGTACTTAAACAACCCGCTCGATCTGACAGGCAGGCTGTCGCTGAGCTAATAAATGCGCATTNCCTNGCCGTTGTCGGCACGCGACGGGCGCTCCTCGACTCACATGGNGAGCTCCGCACGGCGCGCTACATCCCCAGCGCGGCCGAACAGATNGTCGTTATGGATGCGGCGGGGGCGATGGCCGCCCATGCCTGGTGGGCCAGCCGTCCGCCACACGTCGTAGTGGAGACGGGGGTTAGTATCCACCCGGACTACTGGACAACGAACATCGCCGAAGTAGTCATCCATCACTGTGAGACGCAAGCCCGCGCATCGCTGGACAAAGCTCCCGACGGCGCGCGGGTCGTGTTACAGAGCGCTGTACTCGCCAATGACATTTCATTGATCGACACACTCCACANGCGCGGCTTCGCGCCGGCGCGGGAATGGGTTCATTTCGAACTAACGTTAGTGGAGCCGCCGGCCGCCATAGTGCCTGAAGGTGTCACCATTCGCGAGATGGATCAACGTTTCGATTGGCNGGCCGTCGGCGCGGTCATTGATGCGGCCTTTGCTGATCATTGGGGCGAGATGGGGCCGCATGTGCGCACATTGCTTGAAGAGGATGNNGNCGATGGTGTGGGGGAGAAGTTGAATGAGGATGCCGAGGAGGAACTGGAGGATGATCCGTACTCCAATTCCCTGGGCCTGTGTTTCGTTGCCGAGGTGGATGGCGCGGTGGTTGGCGCCTGTCTCTGCAACGCGAGGACGGTCGAATGGTCGGAAGCAGGCAAGCTGGGGAGCCTGAGCGTTCTTCGGGAGTTTCGTCGTCTGGGCGTGGGGCACGCGCTAACAGCCACAGCATTGGCGGAGTTCCACTCCCGGGGTATTCGCCGGGTCATCACCGATACGGACAGCGCCAGCTTTACCGGCGCAAACCGTCTATACCCGCGCTTCGGCTTTCGCCCCTACAGGTATGAGCACGTTTATGAAATGGAATTGCGAGCAGGGGTAGAGTGGCGGTCCATGAACCCCGATGGGCTTCAGAAATGAAACCGGGAACGGTCATTATCATCAACGGGGCATCTAGTTCTGGCAAGACGTCCATCGTCAAGGCATTGCAGGCATCGTTCGCGGAACCCTGTCTGGATGCCGGGCTCGACCGATTTTTGTGGATGTTGCCTCGCCACTATCTGGATCGGCCGTTGTGGGATGACGTCCTTGGATTGGCGACGACCGCGGGCCAGACTGGCCACCAGCTCGTAGTAGGAATGCATCGGGCAATCGCTGCGTTGGCTCACGTGGGGAATCATGTTGTTGCCGACCATGTGTTGGTGGAGCCTTCGTGGGTTACCGATTGTGCCGCCTCTCTGGCC
>JAACJX010000083.1 GCA_014237545.1 Ardenticatenia bacterium
CTCGATCGGCGCGCCCGGCTTGTAGATGAAACGCTGCATTCGGCGGCGAAATCGGCCCATAAGCCCGCGATCGAAGACCATATCCAGTCCGTAGCGGGTAATCGTGTTGTAAATTTGTTGCAATCGCAGACTTTCCCTGGCCTGGTCCATTCCACTCGTGCGTTGGTACATTGTCGATCACTCCATTGGTGTGGGCTGCAAAGACGGATTTTCAGGTTCGGTTTTTTGCCTGGTGGGCACATAAATCGGCGCGCTGCCCAGACTAAAAACGTGTTCCTTGGATTGCGCGACGGAGCCGGTTTCCATGATCGGTGGTTGAACCCCCATGAGCGTCTCGAAGAAGATCCCCAATATCCCGACCAGGACACCAGCCAGAACAAGCGAAAACAGGCCATCGACCTGAAATCGCTCGGGTGTCAGGGCGGCCATCATCCATAAGATGATCGTGTTGATGACGACCAACACCAACCCAAAGGTCAGAAAGAGGTAGCGGAACATGATCAATTGCAGGATCGGCCTGACGAATCCATTGAGCAGGCCGAAGATCACCCCCGAGGCCAGGAGTTCGGAAATAACGTTGTTGTGCGGCATGTGGATGCCGGGCAAGAGCAGAACCGTCAGACCCAACGCAAAGGCATTGGCGATGGTCTGCACCAACAACAGACGCCAATTGAAACGCGCTTTCGGCAGATTGAACATATCCATCGTTTTCTTTCCCATGAGATACACAAACGACGCTGGCAACGAATGGTAACAGGTGGCGAACACTCGGGTTCGTCAGATCCTTATGGCACGTCGGTGAGTAGAGGATTTGAGTGGGTGGTCAGACCCTGGATACGATGATTAAGGGAACTCGGGTTCAACCCGTCGGACGGAATATATTTGAAGGCGATACCGGGCCACGGCTATGGCGCGCTGATGATCATGACGAAGCTCCAGTCGCAGCGGTCGCGGCCGCTCTGCGAGTCGGCTTGTTCGCCCACGACTTCCACGAAAACCTCGTACGTTCCGGGTTGGACGGCAGGACCGCCCACTCCCCACGTGTAGCGGCCGGCCTCGTCGCGCGGCCACTCGCCGCAATCCGGTTCGTTACTGCCGAATATACAATAAGGCGCGTCCAGTTCGTCGTGGGCATAGGCGACACCTTCGCCCACGATGGCGAACCTGACGCCGCGGATACCGTTGCCGTCATTTGATCCCGCCCGGTTATCGACGGCGACGGCCCGAAACAGGCCAGGTTCAACGCGCTCGACCCGGCTGAGGATGTTGGCCGTGTCTTCACAAATGCCGGCCGGCAGATCGTTCTCTACGATAGGCGGGCCGGCGGCGGCAAACAGGGTTGTCTCAGAGCCGACAGGCGCGTCATTCTCGACGATGGGCGGGCCATCGGGGACTGTCAAAGTCGCCGCGAGTCGGTCCGGCGCATCCGCGGTGGCCAACTCGGCCACGTCGGACGGCGCGGCCCGACAGGCGACGAGCCCGACGAGGCTGACGAGCAGCCAGACACACCGCATTGGCATGGCCTTCATTAACATGGCACACGCTCCAAGCCGCGGGATAAGGCATCAGGGCAGTGTGACCCGAAACGGGAAGTTCCAGTTCCATTGACCGAAAAACTCCGGATCGGGTTCTTCGGCCGTCACATTCATATTGACGAAGTACTCACCGCTTTCCACGACCGGGCCGCCCACGCCCCAGGTGTATTGCCCCTGGGCGTTGGTCGGCCACGGATTGCAGATTGGCTCGCCGCCGCCGAAGACGCAAAAACCGGCCGTGCCCTCCTCGCGGAAATAGTCTACGCCGTTGCCGCTGATAGAGAATCCCACCGATTCGATGCCCGCCCCTTCAAAGTTGCCGGCGGCNAGCACNCGAACATCCATGCGAAACAGAAAGGTGGGGTCGACNATGATNTTGAANGTNACNGTTCCATCCTCCGGGAACGAACCGCCGGGCAGGTCGTTTTCGACGATGGGCGGTCGNGCNACGGCGGTTGTCGCCGTCGCCGTCGGCGCCGGGGGCAGCGTCGGCGTGGGCGGCAGGTTGGNGGCCACGGNCAAGCTGGTGAAATCGANATTGCACAAGATGTATTGCGGNCGCGCGCTGACCCAGCCAATCTGGCCCGTGTNGGCTATNTGNGCTTGCAACCACGGCCCCTGGGGAAAGCCAATNGCGCTATAAGCCAGGGGAACCAGCTGGGTATTGGCGCGCATGGCGNCAATGATAGGCCCATANACCGTCCCCGGGCCGGGGCGCATGTTAACNTCGCTGACGACCGTGCANGCCGCCGTCGGGGGCTGAGTCGGCGGCGGGGCGGTGGCCTCGGCCGGCGTGGTGGCTTCGGCCGGCGCTGTCGTGGGCGAGGACGCCGCGGCCGTCGGCGGCGCTTCGGTTGGGGGCTGGGCCGGAGCGAGGGTGGGAGTTGTCTGGCTTTCGGAAATCGCCGCCACTGTCTGGGCCACGGCAATCGCGGCTACNGTCNGCTGTACGGAGCTGGAGATCTGCTCATCGGTGGAAATCGTCGGCTGTGGGGTGTCGCCGCCCGATCCGCCACAGGCAGCCAGCAGAAGAACGACCAGGATAGACAGGAATGCTGCAATGTAATTCTTCTTCATCCTCCACCTCCCGCCGGCGCTTGTAAGGCTTCGATGCGCGGCTGACATAGTTGTTGCACGATTCGCTCAGTCAGATAGGTATCGACTCGAAATGCTTCCCCNTGTTGCTGGCACTCCTGATAATAGTTCAGGGCCGTGGCCAGNGCCTNAGTAGANGCTTCGGCCGCTCCTCGTTCNTTNAGCAAGAATGCCTTCCACTCGTAGAACGAACCCAGAGCCTGGAAGGCCTGACCCGCCAGCCGGTGGTCGTTATTGGTCTGCAACACATCGACCTCGTCCTCGAGCGCGGCGATGGCCTCGTCGATGTGGGTTTCGGCCGCCGTGATGTCGCCTTCCTGGTATGAGACTTCAGTCAGCAAGCGCAAGCCGATCCCTTTTCCCAACCGGGCCATACTGGCTACCGGCACGCCATACGTCTCGGTGTGTTCCGGTTGGTCGGCCACTGTGGCATACCATTCGAGGGCTGTTTCGACCTCGCGGCGAACCTCAGCCAGCGCGGCGGCGCTATCCAGATCGTCCGCACCGGCATTCAACCGGTTGAGTAATCGTTGCGCCCGCAAGACGTGGACGCTGCCCATGCCGATGCGCGAGCGGGCGTTGTCGGGGTTCAGCCGCAGCGATTCAGTGAAGGTCGCTTCGGCTGTGGCGATGAGTTCGGGCGGCGCATTCGGGTCNCGCTGGGCGCTGTAAAATTGAGACTGGCCCANGAAGAATTGNATGACGTCAGATTCAGGCGCGAGTTCGGCCGCGCGTTCGAAGGCCTCGATGGCGTTCTGCTGCTCGCCAATGATCTCCTGCCGCAAGCCCAACGCTACCCAGGCCAACCCGCGGGCCAATGGNTNCAGGTTGCGCCATACGTCGGTCGAAGGGTCGGTGATNTCGTGGACGGCAATGGGCGTGGCGATCTCGTAATTGCCGACCANATGGCCCAGATCGGCGTCGTATTGCGGCTGCAGATGAAACTGAAGGCGCAAATCGGCCTCGTTGCCCGCGGGTTCNGACAGGCCATAGATGACCATGTCGGCGTTCAGGTCACCGGCCAGCGCGGCCGGCTCGGTCGCCGCCAGCGGCTCGCGGCCGGCGACNCCGATCTCCACGTTGTGCTCCCGCTTAAGATCCGGGCTATCGAACCAGACCANCACGTCCGATTGACCAGCGAACTCTTTCTGCAGTTGCTCGCCGAGCCGCTGGGCGATGCGCAAGCCACCGTCGTGCTCGTCATTGGTCAGGCGGCCGCGGTCATCCAGCGTGGCGATCTCCGCCACNGCNATNTTGAACTCCNCGTCCATTTGGTCCGGCGGATCAAAGACGCCCAGATTCCGGANGATGAATCCGGCNATGATGACCAACAGCACGGCCGACACGCCAACCAGCACCCGCCGGATGCGAGCCTCGTTAACGGCTTGCGCCGCTGCCGCGCGGCTGGCGTCCAGAAACTGTAGTTCGACCTCACTGAGGGGATCGGGCGGGTCGGCCGTCCAGGTCAGGGCCTGCTCCAGCTTCGCGCCACGATAGAGCGCGCCGGGGTCGCGATTCAGCACCAGCCAGTCGTTGACGTCGGCCGTCAGCTGCCGGTGGCGGATGAGACCTTCGCGGTCCTGGTTCAGCCAGTCGCGCAGGGTGGGCCACTCGCGGATGAGCGCNTCGTGCGACACCTCGACGACCTTGGTCTCGCCGGGGGGAATGACGTCGGTCATCACCAGGCGCGAGTCCACTAATATGGAAAGGACCGCGTCGAGCATCGTCGCGTCGGTCGAGCGGGTGATCAGCTCGCTGAACTGGGCGCGGCGGCGAGTGTCGGGGGTGTCGCTGTCGGCGCTCTCGCCCAGCTCCGTCAGGCGCACAAAGATCATGCGGGCGATGGGCTGCTGCTGCGCCGTCAGCTTTTGCCGGAAGACCGTCTCGGCCGTCTTGGCGATGGCCCCGCGCACGCCGCCCGACTCCCTGTAGCCGGAGAGGGTCATCGTCCGGCCGCGCCGNCGCTGCCACGTCTCCAGCAGCGCGTGGGAGAGCANCGGCAACGCCCCCGGCTCNTCGCCCGCGTCGTCGAGCATCTGCTCCACCAGCCCTTCCTGCAACTTCCAGTCGTCGCGGGCCGCGGGCAACACGATAACCCGGAACAGTTCCTCGCGGCTCATNGCGCCGATGTANTCCTGGTGGCGGGAAACAAGCTCGCGCAGGCCGTCGTACTGGGCGCANCGANCGTAGAAATCGGCGCGCAGGACGATGACGATGGACACGGGCTGCTCGCCGTTGGCCGCGGTCACGAGGGTATCGATGAAGGCGCGACGCTCATCCTCGTGCCGGCCGAGGGAGAAAACTTCTTCGAATTGATCGACGATGAGCAATAGATGGGGATGTTGCCCCGCCAGCGCGGCCGGCACGGTCCCGGCCAGCGCCGCGGCATCGGCCGCCAGCCGGTCGCGCAGCCCGGCCACGACCGCCGGCTCCGCCTCGGGCAGCAACGCCGCCGCCAGCGCGTCGAGCNGGTGGGCGGTCGGCGTCATGACGCGGATCAGCCAGCTATCCGAGCCGGTGGGCGGCAGCGCCCCGTCGTCCAGCGGCTTGCCCCGGCGCAGGGCGGGCACCAGACCGGCGCGCACAACCGACGATTTGCCGCTGCCCGACGCGCCGATGACGGCTAAAAAGCGCGTCTCGCGCAGCCGCCCGGCCAGTTTGGCTGTCAGCGCCTCGCGGCCGAGGAAATGGTCGGCGTCAGCCTCATCGAAATATTGCAGCCCGCGATAGGGGGGAACGCCCGGCTCCGGCGGCAGGCCTTCGATGTCTTGCGCGGCAGCCGAGTTGACGAACGTCGACTCGATGTTGACAATCGCCCCGCGAAAATCGCCGGAGAGGTGGTAAGATTTTCCGCCTGCTGTCGTGTCTTCGGTGTCTGAGGCGGTCATAGGCCAATTTGCGCTTTGTTAATGCATCAATCGCCGGGCGTCGGGCGCTCTTCGGCGGCGGACAGATCATCGCGGATCGGGTTCTTCATGGGTGTGCCGATCCGATAGGCGGCCGAGGAGATGGCGTGGGCCGTCACCGGGCCGGTCACCATCAACAAGACGATGAGCAGGATGGCCCGGCCCCAGCCCAGCGGCGTCCAGACGGCCGCCGCCACCAGCAAGAGCACGGCGCCATAGATGCCGACCTTGCCCGTGGCATGAAGGCGAGCATAGACGTCGGGCAGGCGCACCATCCCCAGCACGCCGATAAGGGAAAAGATAGTGCCGACCAGAATGGCCAAAATGGCAATGAGGGCGCGGATATCTGCNATCGTCATGCAAGCCCCTTGTGGATGCTCATCCTCTTAAAACATCTGCTCATCGGCCAGNTATTTGGCCAGGGCGATGGTGCTGATGAAGCCCAGCGCGGCCAGCGCCAGCGCCAGGTCGATGTAGATACTGTTGCTTTGAATGATTGACAAAATAATGAAGATCGAGATCAANAGGGTCGTGATCAGATCGACCCCCACCAGGCGATCGGCGACCGTCTCGCCGCGCCAGATGCGCCAGACAACGACCGCCAGCATCGCGACGTGGAGGAGCATCGCCACCGCCGCCACTTGTGTCAATAGTTCAACCATCGCTAACAGTATACCGCCTTCGTCAAGCGGGTAAGAGGNCCGCCCGACGATGTATCGCTAGGGAAAAATCTCGTCCAGCAACTCGCGCTGCAANGCCAGCGCTTCCTTTACAAATTCCTCGGCCTTCGTCGCGTCAAGNGCGTGGGTGTACATGACGTGGTCGTCGTCGATCTCGACCACCAATTCGCCCGGCGTCAGGGTGACGGCGTGGGCGCTGAGGGCCAGGCCGCGGTCCGTCTCCGTCTCGGCCGGAATGGCGATGATCCCCGGCCGAATCGGCAGCGACGGCGACACCACCATCCGGGCCACCTCGATGCCGCTCACGGTCAGGTCGTGGATCAGGTTTATGATGTAGCGGACGAGGGCCACGGTCGAGCGCAGGAAGTTGCGCGGCATCGTTGGCCGCGGCGTCGGCCGCGCCAGCGCCACCACGCCCACACCCAACAACAGGCCGACGACGATGTTGCTCCATTCCAGGTTGGACGTGAGCGCCAGGTAGACCAGCGCCAGCAGCAAAACCCAACGCACGTAGATGATCATATCAGCCTCCCGCCCCGCCGACGGCCGCCAGGTAGAGGGCCGGGTCGAGCAACCACTCGCTGACGGCCGTGGCCGCGCCCACCAGCGGCTCGGCCCAAATGCCTATCAGCAGCACCAGACCGATGAGCAAGGCCGGCGCGAGCAGGCTATCGCCGNTCGGCTTGGCTTTGGNGCCCTCGTGCGGCGCGTGCCACCAGATGAGTTGGAANGCGCGGATGACGTAGACCAGCGTCAGGATGCTGGCCAGGCCGATGATGAGCAGCGGCACNTACCCCTCNGCGGCGATACCGCTGCGGAACAGCAGCATCTTGCTGACAAAGCCGTTNGTCGGCGGGATGCCGCTGAGGGCCAGGCCGCCCAGGAAGAACAGCAGCCCGGCGGCGGGCAGGAACCGGCCCACGCCGGTGACCACATCGAACGCGGCCGACTTGACCGGCGCCCGGCTGGCGACNTAGCCGGCCAGCATCAGCATGGCGGCCTTGATCAGGCTGTGGTTGAAGGAAAACACGACCGCCGCGGCGATGGCCGGGGCCGTGCCCCAGCCGATGCCNACCAGGATGAAGCCAATCTGCGCCAGCGTCGAATAGGCCAGCATGCGCTTGACGTTGTGGGTGCCCACGGCCGACAGGCCGCCGAAGATGACGCCGACCACGCCAAGGGCGAGCAGAATGCCGCGGATGAGCGGCGCTTGCTCGACGAACAACAGCGTCGTCATGCGCAGAAAACCGTAGACGCCGACCTTGACAACGACCGACGACAGCATGGCGCTGACGGCCGTCGGCGCGGCGGCGTGGAAGTCCGGCTGCCAGAAGTGGAAAGGAAATACGGCGCTCTTGATCATGAAGGTAGCCAGCAGCAGGGCGATGGCCGGGGCCAGCAAGACGCCGTCGGGCCGCTCGGCGACTCGCGCCGCCATGTCGGCCATATTGAGCGTGCCGTAGGAGACGTAGAGCGAGCCGATGGCCAGCAGCATGAAGGTCGAGGCCAGGAGGCTCATGTAGAAGTACTTATAGGCTGCCTCGGTGCCGAAACGGTCGTCGGACGCGGCCGTTAGGGCTGTGCCGGAGATAACCAGCAACTCGGCGAATACGAACATGTTGAACAGGTCGCCGGTCAGGAACGCGCCGGTCAGGCCAGTGGCCAGCAGCAGGAAGAGCGGGTAGAACGGCGGGTAGGTGATGATCGCGTCTTTGCTACCCAGGGCGTATATCAGACCGGCCGAGAGGACGAGTTGGGCCATGACGGCGAACAGGGCCGACAACGGATCGCCGACGAGCGAGATGCCATAGGGGAAGCGCCAGCCGCCGACCTGGAGCGCCACGGCTTCCCCACTCTCCAGCACGCGCGCCAGGAGCAAAACAGAGGAGGCGAGGCTGAGAAGCATCACAGCCANCGACCAGTAGGCCTGGGCGCGCGGCAACCGCCGGATGACGAGGGCCATCATGGCCCCCACCAGCGGCATCGCGATAGGCAAAAGCACCAGGTTATCGCCGATAAAATCCATTAGATCTCAAATACTCACTCTGAATGACCTGACAGGTCGGCAATCAGTCAATTCTTCAGCCCGCGCACCTCATCCATGTCGGCCGTCTTGTAGCGCGACGAGATGATGTAAAGCATCGACAGGACGAAGGCCGTGCCGCCCATGCTGATCACGATGGCCGTCAGCACCAGCGCCTGCGGCAGCGCGTCGCTACGCTGGCCGGTGGACGTGGTGTAGGCCGCCACCAGGCCATCGTAGGCCCCGGTGCTGAGCAGGAACAGGTTCACGGCGTTGGCCAGAATGACCAGGCCAATCGCCGAGCGGATGATATTGCGGCGCAACATCTGGAAGATGCCGACCGCAAACAGGAAGCCTACTGTAATCGCTGTAAGAAGTTCCATTCGTTCTAACCTCGCGCCGGGTTATTGGCCAGATCGTCGTCCTCGTCGTCGGGATGCCCGAGCGTGTTGAGGATGAGGGCCGCGCTGCCCAATACCGTCAGGCAGATCGCCACCTCGAACAGGAAGGCGCTGCTAAAGTCGAACCCATATGGCAGGGGCAGACCGATCATCTTCCCGAAATTCACGTGGGCGAAGAAAAAGCCCGTCATCGCATAGGTGATCGAGCCGACGACAAAAACGATGAGGATGCCTATGCTGATCAGGCGGAAACCTCGCAGCCACGGCAATCGCCGACGCGTCTCCTCATAGCCGAAAACGACGTACCACAAGGCCACCGCCAGGGCGACGATCACCCCGGCGGTGAAGCCGTCGCCCGGCTGCTGGTGGCCGTAGATCATGTGCGTGGCGGCGATGAGCATGGCGATCGGCAGCGTGGCAAACGCCGGCAGACGAATGAAGGCCGACGTCTCATGACCGGCGATCCCGCGAGTGCCCGCCCGGCTTTGGGACTTGGCCACGCCCAGGGCGGAGCTGCCCTTGTCGCCGGCCTTGGACGCCGCCGGGCGCAAGAGCATATACGCGCCAAGCCCGGCCGCGCTGAACACGGTGATCTCGATCACGGTGTCCAGCTGGCGAAAGTCCACGACGATGGCTCCCACGATGTCGGACGCTTCAGCCTGCGTTTTGGCGTTGGCCTCATAATAGGGCGTCACCTGGCTATCGCGCATCGGCCGCGAGGTCAGCGCCACGTAGGTCAGCGAGGCGACGATCAGGCCGATCATCCCCGCCACNGTCAGGTCGCGGATGAGGCTCANNGGCCGGCGNGANCGNANNTCNGACNNNGCCAGNCGNTGGGCGGCCGCCCNCTGGCCGCGCGGCAGCCGGGCCAGCGCCAGCACCAGGATAACCGTCGCCAGGATGTCGACGACGATCTGCACCAGNGCCACGTCCGGGGCCGGCTCCAGCGCGAACAGCAGCGCCATGCCGAGGCCGGAAGCCGACAGGGCCAGCACCGCGCNGAANTCGCGCCGCAGCACGACNGAGGCCAGCGCCGCCCCNACCGTCACCAACANGGCAAACAGGCGCAGGATTTGCGTCGCCCCGCTGAAGTCCGTGGCCGGCAGNCGCGCCAGCGACAGGTCGGGCAGCAGCCGCCCGCCGGTGAAAATGAGCACCAGCACNACGGTCGCGGCAACCATCGCCTCGAGATAGAGGCGCAGCCGNCCGCCCTGGAGNCGGGTNGCCAGTCGCGCGGCTCTAAAGATCGCGGTCAGCACGCCCTGATAGAGCGCGTTNAANGACAGGCGCGGCCACAGGCGCGTCTGATAGGCGCGAACCGGCCGGCGGAAGTAGAAGATAACGCTGCCGAGCGAGATGGCGGCGATCGAGAGTAGCAGCGGGACATTGATGCCGTGCCAGAGCGCCGTTGATACCTTGACCTTGTCGCCATAGGCCGCCGCCGCCGCNCCGGCCAGGAACGTCGCCTCGTCTTTGGGGCCGGGCAGAATGCTGAACANGATGGACAGGAAGGCGGGGATAGCCGGCATNAGCCACATCAGGCGCGGCGCTTCGTGGGCATGGATGCTCGGGTCCTTGACCCGCCCCAGGAACGTCTCGTAGATCATCACCCCGGCCTGGGCCAGCATCAGCGCCCCGGCCACAACCGCCGCCCACGGCAACAGCGCGGCCACCAACGGCGGCAGCGTCGGGTGAACGGCCGCGGCCAGCAGCGTCTCCTTGGCCAGAAAGCCGAACAACGGCGGCAGCCCGGCCATCGACAGCGCCGCCACCAGCCCCACGGCAAACGTGTAGGGCATAGCGCGTCGCAGGCCGCCCAACCGCCGCAGGTCGCGCGTCCCGGTTTCGTGATCGACAATACCGGCCACGAGGAACAGGGCGCTCTTGTAGAGGGCATGGGCCACAACGCCAATGACCAGCGCCTTGAACGCTTCCTCAATATCCTGGCCGATGAGCACGACCAGGATGCCTAATTGACTGACCGTGGAATAGGCCAGCAGCGCCTTTAGATCGTTCTGCTTCAGGCCCAGATAGGCNCCGGCGACCATCGTCACCACGCCGACACTGGTCAGCAGCCAGAACCACGCCTCGGTGAAGCCTAATGCCGGGTTCATGCGGGCCAATAGGTAGATGCCGGCCTTGACCATGGTCGCCGAATGCAGGTAGGCGCTGGCCGGCGTCGGCGCGCTCATAGCCCCCGGCAACCAGATGTGGGCCGGGAATTGGGCGCTCTTGGTGAACGCGCCGAAGGCCACCAGCGCCAGCATAACCGGGTAGAGAGCACTATCGCGCAGCAGGTCGCCGCTATTCAGGATGGTCTGGAAGTCCATGCCGCCGGCCACGTAGCCGACGAAGAGCAAACCGGCCAGCAGGGCGATGCCGCCGCCGCCGGTGATGAACAGCGCCCGGAACGCGCCCTGCCGCGCCGCCTCGTCCTTATATTTATAGGCGACCAATAGGTAGGAAAGGATGCTCGTCCCTTCCCAGAACATGAACAGCGTCAGCACGTCGCCGGCCATGACCAGGCCCAGCATGGAGGTCATAAAGGCCAGCATATAGGCCTGGAAGCGCCAGGCGGTGTCGTCGCCCTTGAAGTACTGGCCGCCATAGACGATGACCAGCACGCCAATGAAGGAGACGATGAGGGCGAAGAGCGCCGCCAGGCTGTCGAAGTAGAACCCGAA
>JAACJX010000016.1 GCA_014237545.1 Ardenticatenia bacterium
CAGCTACCTGCAGCAGATGCGCCGCGACCCGGAGACGGGCGAGGCGACCTACGCTGTCGTGCAGGCCGAGGACGAGTTGGCGGCCATCGGCATGGTCATCGGCGCGGGGTTCGCCGGGGCGCGGGCCATGACCGCCACCAGNGGNCCCGGCATCTCGCTGATGGCCGANTACGTGGGCCTGGCCTACTTCGCCGAAGTGCCGGCCGTCATCTGGGACATCCAGCGCGTCGGCCCCAGCACCGGCCTGCCGACCCGTACCAGCCAGGGCGACATCCTCTTCACATACTACCTGGGCCATGGCGACACGAAGAACGTCATCCTGCTGCCGTCGTCGCTGCGCGAGTGCTTCGACTTCGGCTACCAGGCATTTGACCTGGCCGACACGCTGCAAACGCCCGTCTTCGTCCTCAGCGATCTGGACCTGGGGATGAACAACTGGATGTCGGAGCCGTTCGAGTACCCGGCCGAGCCGATGAAGCGGGGCAAGGTGCTGACGGCGGCCGACGTGGCCGAGCGCGGTTTCGCCCGCTACAAGGACATCGACGGCGACGGCATCCCTTACCGCACGCTGCCCGGCAACGAGCACCCGCTGGCGTCCTACTTCGCCCGCGGCACGGGCCACAACGAGAACGCGGTCTACAGCGAGCGGCCGGACGACTGGAAAAACAACATGGCCCGCCTGAGCCGCAAGTTCGACACAGCCCGCAACCTGGTTCCCAGGCCGGTCATTGACGAAGTCGAGGGCGCGGAGATCGGCATCCTTGCCTATGGCACGACGCGCCCGGCCATCGACGAGGCCCGCGACCGGCTGGCGGCCGACGGCATGCCCACGTCCTTTATGCGCCTGCGCGCTCTGCCCATCAATGACGAGGTGAAGGCGTTCATCGAGCGTCACGACACGGTCTACGTCATCGAGATGAATCGCGACGGCCAGATGCACACGCTCCTGAGTNCGGAGCTGCCGGAGCTGGCCACGCGGCTCGAATCGCTGGCGCTGCTCGACGGCATGCCGCTGACGGCGCGCTGGGTGACCGAGGCGATCAACGCCGCGGAAGAGAACCGCCCGCGCCGCCGCCAGGGAGCCTATGGCCAGGGCAAGCGCGGCGCGACGGAGCTGGACCTACCGGGCGACGGCTCGATGTCCCCCGACAATGACATGCCCCGCGGCGATAGCGGCCTGACGGACATGGGGCATGATGGGCATAATCGGGAAGTGTTGATGGAAGAGATCGAGTAGATCAGTTGGACAGTGGGCCAGTAAGGACAGTAGTTCAGTAGTCAGATATGCGTTCTGACATACTGTCTTACGGACCGACTGACACACTGACCTACTTTTTACAGAAATACGGAGTGCAAGCACAATGACTGAATCAACCACACCACGCGCGGGGCGGGTCAATGCCATCGGCCTGGCCCAGGCAGATTACAAGGGTCTGCCCTCGACGCTGTGCCAGGGCTGCGGCCACAATTCGATCGCCAACCAGATCGTGCAGGTGGCCTACGAACTGAACGTGCGCCCGGCAGAGATGCTCAAGCTGAGCGGCATCGGCTGCTCCAGCAAGTCGCCGGCCTACTTCCTGGGCCAGAGCTTCGGCTTCAACGGTCTCCACGGCCGCATGCCGTCGCTGGCCACCGGCGCGCTGATGGGCAACCACACCCTGCGCGCCATCGCCGTCAGCGGCGACGGCGATTCGGCCAGCATCGGCCTCGGCCAGTTCAAGCACGTCCTGCGCCGCAACGTGCGCATGGTCTACATCGTGGAGAACAACGGCGTCTACGGGCTGACCAAAGGCCAGTTCTCGGCNACGGCCGACGAAGGGCAGGAGCTCAAATACGCCGGGACGAACGAGTTCCCGCCCATCGACATCTGCATGGAAGCGATCCTGGCCGGCTGCGGCTTCGTGGCCCGCTCCTTCTCCGGCGACGCCCAACAGGTGCGCGAGCTGATGAAGGCGGCCCTCAGCCACCGCGGTACGGCCGTGATCGACATCATCAGCCCGTGCGTGGCCTTCAACAACGAGGACACCTCCACCAAGAGCTACAGCTACGGCAAGGAACACGAGATCCCGCTGCACGGCATCGGCTTCGTGCCTAAGGAAGAGGAGATCGAGATCGAGGCCTATGACCCCGGCGAGGTGCGCGTGGTCGAGATGCACGACGGCTCGTTCATCAAGCTGCGCAAGCTGGAGACGGATTACGACCCGACCGACCGGCTGGGGGCGATGCACCGGCTGCAATGGGCGCAGGAGAAGCAGGAACTAATCACCGGTCTGGTCTACTACGACCCGTCGCGGGCCAATCTGGCCGAGACCGCCCGCCTGGGCGAGACGCCGCTCAACGCGCTCGACGAGGCGCGGGTGCGGCCGGGCCGCGAGGCGCTGGCGGGGTTGATGAGCGGGCTGATGTAATTCAAGAAATAAAAAAACCGGGTTTCCCAGAGCGAACTCCCGCTCCCGGAAACCCGGTTTTTTAACTTCTATACGAAGGATTAGGCGGGCCGCGGCGACTGATCGCCGCAGCCCGCATTGTTATTTATTCTTCCGCCGCTGCCTGCACGTCCAGCANCTCNACCTCGAANATNAGCGTCGCGCCGGGCGGGATCATGCCGGAGCCGGTCTCGCCATAGCCCANCTCGGCCGGGATGACCAGCTGNCGGATGCCGCCGACCTTCATGCCGGCCACGCCCTCATCCCAACCGGGGATCACCTGTCCGGTGCCCAGCGTGAACGGGAANGGCATGCCGCTGTCGAGCGAGCTGTCGAACTTGACGTTGTCGGTCAGCCAACCGGTGTAGTTGACCGTCACGCTGCTGCCCGTCGTCGCTTCCGCGCCGTCGCCCTCGACGATGTCGTAGTAGCGCAGGCCGCTGTCGGTCTCGGTGAAGTCCTCTTCGGAGATCTCCGTCGGCAGCACCAGCGGCAACACCTCGACCAGTTCGACTTCCATGATCAGCGTCGAGTTCGGCGGGACGCGGCCGCCGCCGGCCTCGCCCAGCGCCAGGGCGGGCGGGATGACCAGGTAGCGCTTGCCGCCGGGCTTCATCGTCGATACGCCCTCGTCCCAACCGGGGAAGACGCCCATATCACTGCCGAGGGCGAACGTCAGCGGTCCGCCGGCGGCCGAGGACGAAGCGATATACTGTTCGCCGTCCTGCAGCCAGGCGGCGTACTCCACGACGACCTCCTGGCCGGTGACCGGCATCTCGCCTTCGCCCTCGACGATGTCGAAGTACTGCAGGCCGCTGTCGGTCTCGGTCAGATCAGCCTCGTCCACCGCCGTCGGCACCGGGGGCGCCACCGCTTCCAGCAACTCGACGTCCATGATGATCGTCGCGTCGGGGGGAATCACGCCACCCGCGCCTTCAGCGCCGTACGCCAGGTCAGGCGGGATGGTCAGGCGCGCCTTGCCGCCCTCTTTCATCAAGAGGACCCCTTCGAGCCAGCCGGGGAAGAGATCCGTCTCCGACAACGTGGCGACGATGGGTTCGCCGGCGCTGGCGGTATCGGCAAATACAGTACCGTCCTCGAGCATGCCAACGATGTGCATGGTCACGAGGTCGCCTACTTCGGGCGCGCGGCCGTCGCCGGCGGTAATCTCCGTCACGCGCAAGCCGCTGTCGGTCTCGGTGGTCTCGCCTTCAACTTCCGGGATGCCCGGCCCTTGCGGGCTTGTATCCGCGGCCGCATCCTCTTCAGGCCCGAGNACTTCGCCGGTATCAGCAGCTTCTTCCGCTGGTTCGGCCGACTCAGCCTCGGCCGTCATCTGTTCGGCCTGTTCCGAGGAAACGGCCGGCCCNCAGGCGGCCAACATCATTAAAATCGCGAGCAGTGCTGCCCACGTGGAAACCGCAAATCTCTTCTTCATTTGTTACGTTTTAACACTCCTACTTTGGAAAACTACGGTGGCCATGGCGTTAAGGCCAAATCGACACACAATTCTCGTAATACTATCTCTCCCCTTCCTCCCGCGCCAATTTCACCCAGACATCTCTCAGGAAGAACAGGGTATTCCCAAAGCGCTCTTGNTCGTATGCCGGAGGAACGCGAGGAGCGCCGAGGCTAAGTCCATCCTCCTGCCTGGGCTTCGCTTCTGCTCTCCACGCGCGCCGCTTCCCTATTCCCCTAATCGCACTTTTGAAAAGTCCTGACCGGAAGAAAGCTTGAACGCTATCGGCAGTCGCCTATAATCAGACCATGGCCACACCATCCTCGCATCGCCNCCTCGGCCGGGTCGCGTTCGTCGTTTCCCTGCTGCTCTTTTTCGCTCTGGCGGTGGANACGGCCCTCGTGAAGTCGCCCACCAACGACGAGCCGGTTCACCTGATGCGCGGCGCGGCCCTCAGCCAAAGCGGCGATCTGAGCTTGCAGTACGAGCACACNCCCCTCAGCCACCGCCTGATAGGCCTGCTGCTGCCCNCCGAGCCGACGNTCCCCCGCGTCGATGCCCTCGAGGCCCGGCCCNCGAANGACCGCACGGCCATCGCCGGCGAACTCCTCTGGCAGCGNGGCCTCAACGTTGACCGGGCGCTCTTTCTGGCGCGCCTGCCNATCATCTGGGTCGGCTTGCTGCTGGGGGCGGCGCTGGCCCTGTGGACGGCNGCGGCCACGCGCCACGCCGCGGCCGTGGCCGTGGTCATGGGCTTCTATGCCACTGGGCCNAATNTACTCGCCTCNGNCGCGCTGGCGACGACGGATTTCACGGCGGCGGCCACCTTTTTCGGGGCGGTCTGCGCCTGGTGGTTCTATTGGCAACGGCCGGGCCGGCAACGCTGGCTCATNACCGGCGTCTTGCTCGGCCTGAGCCTGGCCGCCAAGCTGACCGGCGTGCTGCTCATCCCCGTGCTCTTCGTGCTGGCCTACGTCTACCCCCGCCGCGAGCCCTGGTGGCGGCCGGGGGCGCTGGCGCTGGGGCTGCTGCCGGTGGCCGGACTGGTGTTGTGGGCCACCTATCTCTTCCAGATCGGCCCGTGGCAAGGGATGACCGTGCCCGCCCCTGCCTATTGGGAGAGTTGGGCGTCCGTGCTGACCCACGTCTCCGAAGGGCATCCGGCATTTTTCCTCGGCCGCGTCTCCAGTGACGGATGGCTGCTCTACTTCCCGGTTTCCCTGCTCATCAAGACGCCGCTGGCGGCCATCGTCCTGTTCGTGGCGGCGCTGGTCGTGCTGGCTCGCGCCCGCGCCTGGCGCATCGCCGCCTTCACNCTCGTGCCCATCGCCGCNGTCCTCGGCGCGGCCATGGTCAGCCATCTCAACATCGGCTTTCGCCACATCCTGCCGGCGATCCCGTTCATGCTCCTGACCATCGGCCTGGGGGTGCCGGGGATTTGGGCGCGGCGCGTCGGGCGCTGGGCGCTGGGCGCGGCCGTGGCGTGGGCAGCGGTTTCGGCGGTCTGGGTCCACCCTAACCATCTGGCCTACTTCAACGAGCTGGTGGGCGGCCCGGATCAGGGATACCGCTTTCTCGGCGACTCCAACATCGATTGGGGCCAGGATCTGAAAGGCCTGGGCAAGTACAAACGATCGGTATCCGAGCCGTTCTACGTGTCCTACGGCGGCACCGGCGACCCGGCCTATTACGGACTGAACGAACCGCCGCTGGCGGGCCTGGAGGGGGCTGGCTCGCCCGATTTTCACCCCGCCAACCCCGCCGCCGGCCGCTACGCCATCAGCGCCAGTCACTGGCAGGGGCTTCTGCCGGAAGCCGACCTCTTCGACTGGTTCCGCCGCCGCGAGCCCGACGGCACGATTGGCTACTCCATCCTGCTCTACGACGTGGAGCAGCCGCAGCCGGGGGAGTGGATCGCCCAATGCAACGTCCCCGCGCCGGTTCTGGACCCCGCCGCGGCCGAGCAACTCGTCGGCGTCGCCGGCGCGCGCCACCTCCTGTTCAACTGCGATTCCGCCTGGGTCTTTCCACAGAATGGCGCTCCCGGCTGGTACATCCTGCCCCATCGCGACGAGCCGTGGTGGGTCGCCGGCTTGCCGGGTGTCGGCGAAGCCCCCAACCTTGTCTACCACCACCGCGCCAACTCNTTCGCGCCCGATTACGANGTGTATTACTGGCCGGGCGCGGCCGACCCGGCGGGTCTGCTGGGCGCGCCGCCGGCCGAAGCGCTGCTCTCCGGCGGCGCGGCCGAGTTGCGCGGATATCAGGCCGCGGGGAACGTCTGGCACTCATTATGGCGCGTGGCGACCCCCAGCGCCGAGCCGCTTTCCATNAAAGCCCACCTCTATGCCGGGGACGGGCCGCCGCAGGTCGCCGACGGCCTGGGATTCACGGCCGATCAGTGGCTGCCGGGCGACTGGTTCGTGCAGCGCCACGTCTTTGCCGCGCCGGGCGAGTCGATGGAGACGGGGTTGTACAACTACCTGACGCTGGAAAACGCCGGGCCGTCGACCCGGCTGCCCGCTCCGGAACCGGCCGACTAGGTTTGCGGGGTCGCTCCCGCTTTCTGGCCGGGCAGCGCCGCGGGTGATACCATTACCCCGCTTGAAGGAGCGTCAAGCTGCCTAATATGTCCGCCCGCTTATCACGAACGATCCTGGCCCTGATCCTGCTCACCTACCTGGCCCTGGCCCTGGGTTATGGCGCCGTCACCCCCCTGTTCGAGACGCCGGACGAGCACCTGCACTATTTCACCGCCGACTTCATCGCCCGCGAAGGGCGGCTGCCCACGACGCGCGACCCCGGCCTGATGGCCCAGGAGTCGGCCCAGCCGCCGCTCTACTACGGGCTGGCGTCGCTGCTCGTCCGGGCAACCGGCGGCGCGGAGGACTCCCCCCAACTCTGGGCCAACCCGCGCTCCAATCCCGNAGACCCATATGGCGAAAGCCTGGCCCGGCCGACGCTCAACGCCAACGCCTTCATCCACGGGCCGGATGAGGCCTGGCCGTGGCGCGGCTACGTCCTGTCGGCCCACCTGATTCGCATGCTCTCGGCCCTGCTGGGATTGGGCACGCTGCTGTGCGTCTACGGCGCGGGGCGAACGGTCTGGCCGGCTGATCCGGGACGGGCGTTGCTGGCGGTGGCGCTGGTCGGCTTTCTCCCCCAGTTCGCCTTCATCCACGGCGCGGTGAGCAACGACGCGGCCATCACTTTCTTCAGCGCGGCGGCCGTGTGGCAACTGTTGAGAATGACGAATGGCGAATTACAAATTACGAATGAAGCAAAGAAGAAACCCTCTGAGTATCCTTCGTTTCTCGCCTATGCTTTGCTGGGCGTGACCATTGGGTTGGCGATGCTCTCCAAGACGGCCGGGTTGCTGCTGCTGGCCTATTGCGCGGCGGTACTGGCGGCGTGGGAGTGGAGCAAGGGGGACGCGCGTCGCGTGCGGCGGGCGTTCTCGTCCATCATCGCCGTGGCGCTGCCGGCGCTGGCGCTGGGCGGCTGGTGGCTGTGGCGCAACTGGGTGCTCTACGGCGACCCCACGGCCGCCAACCAGTTCGTGCGTTTGGCCGGCGGCTTGCGGACCTACACGCTGTACCAGGTGTGGCTCGACATGGACCGCGTCTGGACGTCGCTCTTCGCCCGCTTCGGCTGGATGAACGTCCGCCCGCCCATGTGGGTGTGGGTTGTGTGGAGCGCCATCGCCGCGGTGGCGGCCGCGGGGGGCATCTGGGGCGTCGCCACGCAGCGCCGACAGCGGCCGGCGCCGGACGCGCGCGCCCTCTTCCACCCGGCGCTTATCCTCTTCGGCTGGTTCGTCCTTGTCGCCGTGGCCTGGCTGCAATTCATGTTGCGCACTCCGGCCGACCAGGGGCGGTTATTCTTCCCGGCCATCACCACCCTGGCCCTGGGCGCGGCCTATGGTCTGAGCCTCTGGCCGCGGCCGTCGATCCCCCTGCTGGCCGCCGGTCTGGCGCTGCTGACNAGCATCTACTCCCTGGCGGTCGTCATTCCCACTACTTACGCGTCGTCGCCCACTGTCGANGCCGTNCCGGCCGAGGCGACCCCGCTGGCTATCGCTTTCCCGGAAGGGCTGGAGTTGGTCGGCGCGCGCGTGGAGACGACCGAGGCCCGTCCGGGCGACTGGGTGTGGGCCACGCTTTACTGGCGGGCGCTCCCGGAGCGCTCGCCGGCCGCGCCGCTGGTCTACCTGGAAATGTTCGGCCGTGGCTTCCACCGCGCCGGCTTGCAAGTCGGCTACCACGGCCGCGGCAATTACCCGGCCACCCTGTGGCCGGTGGGCGAGATCGTCGCCGATCGCATGGCCGTTCGCGTCGCCGCCGATGCGGAAGTTCCCGTCGAGGCGAAACTGACCGTCAAGCTGGATGAGGATGAGAAAGGGGTCGATATCGGCGTTCTGAAAGTAGCGCCGGGGGAGTGGCCGGCACGGGTGGAGCCAATCGCGCTATTCGGGGATGCCATCGAGCTGGCCGCGGCTGACCTCTCGACGACGACGGCCGTGCCCGGCGAGACAGTCGATATCCGGCTGCGCTGGCAGGTGGCCGCGCCGCCCGGCCCCGCGCTGCTCCATCTCTTTGCTCATCTGGGCGAGTCGACCGCGCCGCCGCTGGCGCAGAGCGACGGCCCGGTCATGGGTGGGGAGTACCCGTCGCGCTTGTGGGCAGCCGGGGAAGTATTCGATGAAACGATTTCGCTGACGCTTCCGGCCGATCTGCCACCGGGCGATTACCCGATCAATGTCGGCCTCTATGACTACGCCACCGGCATCCGGCTGCCGCTCGTCGCCGGCGGCGAACGCCTGCCCACTGATGCCATCACCGTGGGCAGGCTTTCCATTCGCTAACAGCGTCTCTCCCGTGCCTAGCGGACGCGAACCTTGTAGAGCGTNCCGTTGGCGTACCCGGCGCCATACAGTTCGCCGTGAATGTCCACGCCGAAGGTGCTAAAGAGGATGCGCTGGACCCCGGCCTCCTCCACACGCCATTGCCCCTCGTACTGATACATCGTCCAGAGCTGGCCCGTNCACCAGTCGCCGAAGAAGTAGCGGCCGTAGAGCGCGGGGAAGTTTTCGCCACGATACACCTTGCCGCCGATCACCGAGCACTCTCCATTGGAGTGGTCATACTCGAAGACGGGGAAAGTATAGCTTTCCACCGGCATCTCGCAGTCGGGCGCGATCTCGGGAAATACCTGGGTGTAGTCCACCGTGCCTTCCCAGCAATGCCAGCCGAAATTCTGGCCGCCGGCCTGGTTAGCCGGCAGATAGTTGATCTCTTCCCGCCGCCACTCGCCTACNTCGGCAATGTAGAAATCTCCGTTCAACGGATCGATGGCAATGCGCCAGGGATTCCGCAAGCCATAGACCCAAATCTCATCGCAACCATTATCGTTGAGGTAAGGGTTGTCGCGGGGAATGGAGTACAGATTGGCGACGCCACATTCCGGCGGGAGTCCCCGATCGGGATTGGGGTCCACGCGCAGGATAGCGCCGAACAATGTTCGCCGCCGCTGCGAGTGGTTATACGGGTCGCCCGGNACGCCGACTGTGTCGTAAGGATCAGGGCCGCCGTCGCCCAGGGGGATATACAAATAGCCATCCGGGCCAAAGGCCAGATCGCCCGCATTGTGCACGGGGCTGGGACCGCCGGGGCCCATGGGCTTGGGGATGGAGATGAAATTTTTCAATTCATTCGGATCGGCCACGTTCGGCGATGAGGGGCTGACGACGCCACGCGCGACTTCGAGGTTGTTCTTGGACGTGTAGGCAATGTAGTAGTACGGCGTCCGGGGAAAGTCCGGATGAAACGCCACCCCCAGCAATCCTTGCTCGAAATTATCCTGATATCGCACCCGATCTTTGATATCTAGAAACGGCGTCGTCAGAATTTGCCCNTTGGGATTGACGATCCANATTTTGCCCTCGCGAATAGCCACGAAGAGGCGCTCGTCACCGGCGTGGCTGATGTCGGTGATGGTGATATTGTCGAACCCAAAAGTGAAGGGCACCAGTTGTATTTGCGGCGGCAGCGTTGTCGTGGAAACATGGGGCATGAAAACACGCTGGGTATTTTCCGCNACNGNCGGGGNAGCATCATCGGCCGCACCAGCTCCGTTCCCACCGATGAGCAATAACGTAACGCCTANGATAGGCAGCGCCAGCCACAGCCAGCGCCCAATCCTGTTCAATGAATCCCCCATTTCTTTTCTCCCTCGTCCGGCTCGCCCGCGTGGTTCGACATCGGCACNAGCCGGNCTAGTAATATTTAACTACTTGCACGTCCCATTTTAGTAAATAATTGGCGGGATAACANCTATTAATCAAGCTGCAAAACAAGCGGCGCGGCCACCCGGCCGTTGACGCCGTANTGGTTATCCAGCACGGCGGTGATGATGTTGATCCCGCCTTCGGGCGCGGACTTGGAAAGGGTCACCGGCACGTCGGCCGTTCCGCCCGGGCCGAGCGTCCCCCGGTATTCCCGCACAGTGATCGCCGTGTTGCTCTCGAACGGNTCCAGGTCGAAGCCGCCATTGGGCACNCCCTCGGTGAAAAGCCCGCTCTCGATGACCACAAGGATGTACGGGCGCCCGACCGGCCCGCTCACCCGCACCGTCTGGCCCGTCGCGGACACGACCGCCGGGCTGCTGATGCCGGAGACGGCCAGCGCCGGTCGATCGGGGAGCCCCGGCCGCANGACGGCTACCGCGCCGCTATGGGTCGGGCCGCTGTCGCCGGGGTCGTTCATGCGCGAGACCTGGTTGGTGAGCACCGTGCCGTCGTCAAAGGTCGCGGTAATGGTCGCCCCTACCAGCTCCAGCCCACTGACGCTGCCGGTATCGGCCGGCCCCGGCGCGCCGACGCCGGCGATACTCGTTGGATCCACATCCACAGAGAAAAGGAATGCCTCACCGCCGTCAAAGCCGTGGAATCTCAGGACCAGCACGTCGAAGCCGCCGTCATGGGGGCCTTCATACTCGTGCCCGTGGAAGCCGACCCCCGGCCGCGCGTCGACGGTCACGTCCTTGGCCACCCGATCGCCGGCCACGCCAAACGGGTCGAACACCATNTCGGGAAAGACGGCCGTCGTCAGGTCGATCCGCAGTTCGACCAGCTGCTCGTCGTTGCGCGACAGGTTCTCCACGCGGAAGGAGCCGGTGTTATAGGTGCTGGCCAGGATGTGTTCGCGGGGCGTGATATAGAGAGCCGCCGCGGCCCCAAAGGGCGGGTCGCCCGGCGTCGGCGCGGGCGTCGGCGAGGCGTCATAGCGAATCAGCGGCAAGTGCGCGGACGCCGCCGGCGTAGTAGATGCCGTCGGAGTGAGATCCGGCAGGGCGCGGCTGGTGGCGGGTATGCCGGCCAGCAACGCGATCAGGCGCATCGCCAGGATNCCCATCAGAGCCAAAGATAAATAGCCCAAACGATCAACTTTCATATCCAGTCTCCATGCTCAACGCCCCGGCGGGGCNTCGAGTATCTCTATGGCCGCGGCCCCCGCAGCATCGTCGGGATAGCGGGTTCCGTCAGGGGCAAGGGCGGGCAAGCGCGCCCCGCCCTCCGGGTCATATAAGCCGACACGCAGTAGATACGTGCCCGCGGGTAGCTCGGCCGGCAGGAGCAGCTCGCGGTCGTCCACGACGCGCTCACCGGCGGCCCAGATCGATGTCGGGTAGGCGCCCGCCGCCGGCTGCCCGTCGGCCTGGGCGACAAGNTCTCCCGCTTCGTTTACCAGATGAACGAAAACGCTGAAGTCGCGGCCGTCCGGTTCTATCGCCTCCCAGTACAGGGTGACCGGCAGNGCCTCGCCGCCGGTCGCGCTTTCNGGCGCATCGAGGCCCAGCAAGCGGAAACGACCATTAAACACGGCGCCGGATGTCCGAGCCGGGTCGGCCGTCACCGGCTGGGCAGGCGGCAACTTGATCGCCCCCAGCCGGGCTTCCTGGCCCGCCCGGNNNGCCGCCCGCGCTGACCGGTAGGGGCGCGTCCGGCTCGCCGCGCGGGTAGAGGATGACCAACAGCGTTCCCCGGCCGGGCACAGCATCGGCCGCGACCGGCGGAAGGACGT
>JAACJX010000186.1 GCA_014237545.1 Ardenticatenia bacterium
GCAGCGCCTGCAGTGTCGGCGCCGCCAGCGTGAAGGGGCGCTCGGCACCCGGCAGCGCGGCCAGGAAACACAGGAAGCGCCGCAGGTGCGCCAGCGTCACCACCGACAGCCCGTTGCCCACCAGGGCGTTGTTGGCGTCGTTCCACTCGGGCCGCTGGGTGTTCATCCAGATGCCACCCGCCGGGACCAGGTTGGCCAATTTGGCCAGGAGCAACGTCAGCAGCTTCTCGGTCATGGTGACATGGACCACTGCCCCGGCCTCGTCCCGCACGAGGCGGCCGTCTGTCCCCATCTGGGCCACGGCTTCCTCTATAACTCGCTCCCGCTGCCAATCGAATTCGATGGTGTTGTTCCAGTCAACCAGCATCTCCGCGTAGGTGCGGATGCGATAGGGCACGTTCGCATACGCAAAGACGGGCTGGTTCCAGAGCGATTCCAGCGCGCCGGGATAGACATGTTCGGCGATCTCCAGCAGCTTCTGCAGGTAGATGATCTGGTGGTCGCTCCAGTAGCCGATGTTAGCCCAGGGATTGTCGGGCTCAGGGATCTCCCACTCGATGCCGTCGCGCGTTACCCGATAAGGGTTGTAGCCATCCACCGTCGTCGCGTTGAGAAACTTGGCTATCATCCCTTCCACAAACCCGGGATAACTGTAAGCCAGTGGTTCCCAGTTCTGGAAGATATCGCGCCAATTGCCTTGATAATCCAGCCGCGGTGAGCCGTCAGGTTGTTTTACGTTGATAGAGAAAACGTTCCATGGGCGGCTAGGGTCGCCGTGTCGCCGGCTGAAGGTCAGGGGCAGGTATTCATAACAAAGGCGAATCAAGTCAGGGACGCCCGTTTCGGAGGCCCGCGCTCGCAAATTCTGGATGGATATGCGCGCCGGCAGGGCGTCGAACCAGTTGGCATGGGAATCCAATACCGGACGATTGCGGACGGCCACAAAATCGAGCAGGTCGTCCCGACCAATCTCGTATCCTTCGGCGAATATGCCGCCGCGCATGATGTTGAAGAGCACATTGGCGAAATGGTGGGCGGCCGTCATTTGCCGGGATGTCAACTGCAAGCCATCGGCCGCGGCCACGTATCGGTCGAGACTGACCGTGCCGTGGTCGATATCGTCATCGATGGCCGTGAGGATCGCGTCCGCCCCTTGCTGAAGCTCCTGATTCAAGCGCACGATGGCCGTGCTGTCCTGGTTCACATCCGCGACGAGCCGCCAATGATGGCCCTGGCCCGCCGCCAACTCAAGGGTCGCGTTTACAAAGTAGGCTCCGGGCTTGCCGCGCAGGTCTCGCTCCGGTTGAACGGGCTGACCCGCCCGAAACGCGTCAAGCTGGTCGCTGCAAAGCAAATGTCCGGCGGCATCCAGACCCACCTGCCAGGCAACGGTCGCTTTGAGAGACTCGCTCGGCTCGGCGCGGTCGCTGAGGGTCGCGCTGAGGGCATAGATGCCCACCCCCGATTCCGGAACCAGTTCGTTGCGTTTGTAGCCATTCAACAGGCTACTAAAGGACGTCTGCAGGGCGAGGTTCGCGCCNAAGGGCAGAATGTTCTGCAGACCGTCCAGTAGTTCGATCCGGCAGTCAGAATCACCTTCGTTCAGTAACCATCCGCCGCGGATGAAACCGAACCGGTCGCCGGTGAACCAGCCGGCGCGGAAGGTGAGCTGCAGGTCCTCATTGACTTCCTCGAAGACCAGTTTATTGCCGTAGATATTCTTGTAGATATTGCGCCGGCAGCGATAGACGCCGTNATAACGAGCGGAGAACGGCTCCCAGATGTAGGTTTGTCCATCCCTGGTCACCCGCATGAGGGTCTTGCCCCCGGTCAGCTCGCTGTGGGCCGTAATTTTGTCTTCGGTCTCATATGGGAAGAGGGCCGAGTCGGCGTTGATGCGCCCGGCCGTCAGCCCCCCNGTGCTGGCGATGAAAAGCCAATGGTCGACGCTGCTGACGAGACTCATGAAGAAGGGCGGCATGTGGTCGTAGTCGGCGATGAGGTAATATGTTTCTCCCAGAAACTNCACGAACTCCCCCGACGGCTGCCGGTCCTCGCTCTGCAGCGGCGTGTTGCCTATCATGACTTCAGTCCTCTTGTCGCTCATCAGCATTAAGTCCTTGCTATTCAATTGGCTAGGTTTGCCGGGGGCATTGGACGAAATNATTACGNCCAATGCCCCCGTACCTCATATTATGGATGCTCCATCATTGTTCCGGTGCTTGTCGCCACAATTCTAGGGCACAAACTCATAAGCGCCCACGTCGCAGGCGCCGTCCCGCGGGACGCCACGCTGGTCCGTTGCCGGGCAAGCAGCGTTGTTTCCGGCATTGATCGCCGGGCTGCCAACCAGCAGCGCGTGGGTCAGCGTCGGGCCGCCGTTGTCGGCCAGCACTCCCAGCAAGGCATCGCCCACAANCTGGTCGCTAGCTANGTTATAGCAGGTACCGTCGGTGAANACGTTGTTGCCCAGCGAGTTGATGGCCACGGCTCCGGCTCCGAAGGGCGCCAGGAAGCAGCCAAACTCGCCGTTACTGGCCACAATGCTGTTCTGGATGTTGAGCGTGGCGNTGGCGGCGGTGAACGTGCCGACGAACAGGCCGCCGGCCGTGCCCGCGGGGGCATTGTTGCCGGCGATCGTGCTGTTGGTGATGTCCACCACCCCGTCGGTGATGAACGCGCCGCCGCCATGCCAGGTAGTNGACGTGTTGCCACTGATTGTGCTGTTGTCGATAGTGACGTTACCCAGCGTGCGCAACCCGCCGGCCACATCAGCGGCCACGTTGCCACTCACCGTACTGCGCGTCAGCGTCGTCGTGCTGTTGAAGAAGGAGTAAATACCACCGCCGGTCCAGCCGCTGAAATTATCCGAGACGATGCTGTCGATGAGATTCANCGTCGCCCCGTCGCCATTGTAAATGCCGCCGCCACCCTGCCAGAAGTCGGTGGCATCGGTGGTCATGGTGTTATCGGTCACGGTGACGTGGTCGAGCGTGAGCTCGCCGTTGTTCAGGATGCCGCCCGCCAGCTGGTAGCCGTAGCCGTTGGTCACGGTGAGGTGGGCGACCGTGACGGTCAAGTCGGGATCGATGACAAACACGCGATGCACCCCGCCACCATTCAGGCTGATGCCCGTGGCGTTGCCACCGTCGATGGTGACGCTGCGAGCCGGGACCAGTGGGCCCGTCGTTAGAGCCAGCGTGCCGCCAGCCAAGCCGGGGTCGAAGGTGATGGTGCCGCCGAGGGCGATGTCCGCCAGCGCCTGGCGCAGCGAGCCCGGCCCGCTGTCGTTGAGGTTGGTGACGNTGATCTCGGTCGGAGGCGGTAGCANTTCCAGCCGCACCTGGTCGAGCCGCAGGGCGTTATCCGCGCCGTCAGGCAGCAGGAAGCCGTAGCCCCACACTTCGTTCAGGTCCAGGCCGTCATCCGGCGCGCCGTCTGGCTGGTTGGCGCTGCGGACCAGCGATGAGAACGGGATCATTACCTGCTGCCAGCCCTCGAAGTTATCGGTAAAGGTCGCTTCCCAGCGCTCGGCCGTGTCCGGCCCCTGGTAGACGCGCACGTAATCGACCTTCATCGACTGTGGGAAGGTAGTGTCAGGGCCGACCGGGCCGCCGAAGTTGCCGCCGACCGCCACATTGAGGAGGAGGAAGACCGGGTCGTTGAAGACCCATTGGTTCGGCGCGACGTCGGCCGGCGTGGCGGTGTGGAAGAGTTTGCCATCCACGTACCACTTGATGAGGTCGGGTTCCCACTCGATCGTGATCGTGTGGTAGTCGTTGAACATCGGCTCGCCGAAGTCATAGATGCCACCGAAGCTCTGGCCGCCGGAGTAGCCGGGGCCGTGGATCGTGCCGAATACTTCGTTCGGCAAGCGGCCGACGAATTCCATGAAGTCGATTTCGCCCGTCTGCGGCCAGCCGACCTCAGCGATGTCCGTGCCGAGGCTCCAGAACGCCGGCCACAGGCCCNCCCCTTCGGGAACAAGAATGCGGGACTCGATGCGGCCGTAGGCGAACTCGGCCCTGTATTGGGAAATGAGACGGGCCGAGGTGTAGTCGCACGGGCCGTAGTAGCAGGCCAGCGAGCCGTCAGCTTCTTTGGCCGTAATGACCAGGTTCCCCGCGCCGTCGGTGGCCGCGTTCTCCGTGCTATCGGTATAGTATTGCAGCTCGCTGTTGCCCCAGCCGGGAATCCGGTTGACGGCGCCGTCGCCGATTTCGTACCCCCAGTTGGCCGGATTGGGCGGCGTGCCCGCGGCCTCGTTGAACTCATCGCTCCAGACCAGGTCCCAGCCCGACGGCCCCGGATCGGGCGCGCGATTGTCCTTAATCTCCACCGTGATGGGGTCACCGCTGTTGGTGCCGTAGAACCAGAAGCTCAGGGCCTCGGCCCGCGTCCAGTCCTGGTCGATCGGGAAATCGCGGCCGAACGCCGCCGCGTCGATCGACTGCCCGTCAAAGGTCTTACCGGTCAGTGTGAACTCCGTGGTGTCGCAGTCGTAGCCCGTTTCCTTGGCCCGGAAGTGGAAGACTAGATCGCGGTCGCCGTCGCGGTCGAAATCCGATTCGTGGCGGGTGGCCAGGCCGGTCTTTTTGTTGCGGTGGGTCTCGGCCGCGTCGCCGAAACGCACCGTGTTGTGATCGACCTCCAGCGCGTTAAAGGTGTCCGTGGTCAGCAGGGCGACCGTGATGACCCCATTGCCTTTATTGCAGACCCGCCCATTGACAACGAATTCGTAGGGTTTGAAGGCCTGCGCCTCCAGGATGTGCTCGTAAGCGCCCTGGCCCGGGACCGCCAATGGATCGCCAGCAGCGATTTCAGGGGTGCTCAGGGTGATGTTGTCGGCATACCACAAGTAGGCGCCGCGCTCGAAATCATCTAGCAGGGCCGGGTCCAGCGGGTCGTCGTCGAGTATGGCCAGAACCGCCTGGGTCACAAACCCCGGGTCGATGTCAACCGGATTCGACAGGCGCATGATAACGGTCTTGTCGCCGTCATGCTTGGGGTTGTCGAAGGTCGGCACCATGAATGTCTGCTCGGTGGAGCCGCCCTCCGTAAAGGTCAGCGTGCCCGAAACAGGCGTGAAGTCGCGGTCGGCGATGGCCGAACCCGGCTCNATGCTGTAGTTGATGTTGACCGAAGCCGGATCATCGTCATCCGCTCCCAGCTCGCGCGTCAGCCTGACGGTGANGGTGGCCGTGTCACCCTCGGTCACAACGTATTCGGCAGCCGAGAAGGTGATGGCCAGTTCGGGAACTTCGGCGACACCGTAGAGGCTGGCATCGTCCAGGTAGTAGACTCGTGGGCCGCCCGTGCCCAGCGCGCCAAAGGCCCAGCCGTGCACTTCTTTCAAGGCAAGACCATCGTTAGGCGCACCGTTGCCGACATCCTTGCGAACGAATTCGCTGAATGGAAACTCAAAATAGCGCCACCCGCTGAAATCGTCGTCGATGGTGACGGTCCACCGTTCGGCGTCGTCAGTCGTTGACCCCGGATTGCGGTTCTCGAGCAGGTCGATGAACAGGCTCGATCCGGTGTTATTGCCATAGAGCCAGATGGCGAAGCCCCCAAACGCGCTCCAGTCCTGAAGCTCCCAGGTGTCGCCCGCGACGTTGGTGAAGCCCTGGATGAACCCGGCGAAAGATGTGGAGTCAATCTCAACCTGTAACACGGTGTTGGACGCGTTGGCCGGGAAAGCGGGCGCCGGGGGCGTGGTGGCGGTGGACACGGTTACGCTGCTTCCCGCGCCCTGGAAGGTGCAGAACCCCAAAGGAATGCCGGTGCAACCGCTGACCGGGGCCAGACCACCTTCAAAGTCCTCAACGACCAGATCGGCGAAGATCCAGTTGTCAGTGCGAAACGTGACGTCAGCGCCGGAGTTGCTGATGACCGCGACCACGACGTTGATCAATTGGCCGTTGCCGCCGCTCGCGGCCGCTATCGGGTCGAGGACGCCATTGCCGCCGGTCAGGAAAGAGTTGTCGTCGAAGAACGCTTTCAGCGGGATCGAGACCAACTGCCAGCCACCTCCGGCCACGGCGCAAGGCCCGCCGGCCGAGATCGTGCAATTGTACTGGAACTCATCGTCATCCGCCGGGGTGATGGCGTCATCGCCGTTGTCGTCTTCCTGTAGGTTGATCTCCAGTGTGTAATCCTGACCCGCGTCGGGGTTGATCCAGAACGTAAAGTGAGTCAATCCCTGGAGATCGAGAGGTTTGGTCCGGCCAAAACCGCCGAAGAACCCGGAAACGCCCCCGGATCCCCAGCCTGTTTGCAACGAGTAGCTGCCGCCATCCACCGGGGGCAGGTCGGTCGAATTCGGTTCAATCCCACCGCCACCGACCGATCCGCCGAAAGCGAACCAGCCGTTGTTGAATGGATCGCCATGCTCCATATCGTCAAAGACGGCCGTTGACATCGCTTGCATCGGTGCCGAGGCGAAGATCAGCAACAGGCTCATGAGGATGAAACCGAGGGCTACCGATAATCTTCTGCGTTTCATGATCACTTTTCTCCTTTTTCCAAACTTATTGTGTGCTCAGCACTCGACCTTTATCCAGTCGACCAACATCTTCACCTGACCGTCCTTGATCATCTGAACCGTTGATTCCGGCAGGCCGTAGTATGGAGCGGCGATGCCGTTNGTTTTGAAGGGNTAAACACCCCCCAGCGCAAAATTGAGAATGAGAAACTTTTGATTATCGAATTCCCATGGGCCGAAGAACTCGGCCATGGGACGCGTGACGCGGTAGAAAGTAACGCCGTCAACCTTAAATAACAGGCTGTCAGGGCGCCAATCAACGGAATANATATGCCANGCGGTGGCGTCGTGGGTGGTGGGGAAAAACAGCTTATTCACCAGCCCGCCCTCGCCGGAATAGCCCGAGCCATGTACGGCCGCGCTGACCCAGTCCCGTTCGCCGACATACTCNANGATGTCGATTTCGCCCGTTGNGGGCCAGGGACCGTAGCCCATTGCCCAGAAGGCGGGCCACAACCCCGCGCCGGAGGGAAGCTGGATCCGGGCCGCGGCCGNACCGTAACAGAAATCGAATTTATCCCGGGTATCGAGGCGCCCGGAGACGAAATCAAACTGCCGGCCTTCCGGCGTCATGTGGCCGGGCCGGTGTCGGGGGTGGATGACGAGAACGCCACCCTGCGTAGCGCCCGGCACTTCGGCGGCGGGGACGACATACAGGGTGTCCGGGGAATCGACGTAGGCTTGCTGCTCGTTGTTGACGACGCCGCCGGTGATGCGGACATTCCACCGGGATCGATCCGGCGCGCCTGTGGCGAAGTCATCGTAGAACACGATGCGCTCATCACTGGGGTGTGAATCAGGTCTGGTAGCGGACATGGGCTTATCCATTTTGTTCGTTTCCATCTGACTGTTGACCGGTACAGAGCTTGTGTCTCAGGGCGCGCGCTGATAGACGCGCACGTAGTCGACATACAGGTTCGCCGGAAACTCTGTATCCAAGCCAATCGTTCCGGCGAATTGCCCGCCGACAGCGAGATTGAGCAACAGGAAGAATTCCTTGTTGAACACCCACTCGCGATCGCCCGTGATTTCTGGCGTAACGGTGTAATAAGGCTCGCCGTTGAAGAGCCAGGTGATCTCGTTCTCGCTCCACTCAATGGCGTAGGTGTGGAATTCATCGGCAATGGGGAAGTCCTGGCGGTTCCACTTGGTTAATCCACCGGCCCCCGAATAACCCGGTCCATGAACGGTGCCCATGACCAGATCGGGCTCTCGGCCGAGGTACTCCATAATGTCAACCTCACCGGCCTGGGGCCAGTTGCTGTCGAAGGGGTCGTCGGGGTTGCGGGAGAAGTCGTTGCCCAGCATCCAGAACGCCGGCCATAACCCAGCGCCGGGCGGCACTTTCATGCGGGCTTCGATGCGGCCATATTGGAATGCCTGCAGGCCCTGAGTGACAAGCCGGGACGATGTGTAGTACTTGTCTTCGTACTTCTCCTGGCGGGCCTCAATGACCAGCAACCCGTTTTCGACGCGCGCGTTCTCCGGCCGGTCGGTATAGTATTGGGCTTCGCCGTTGCCCCAGCCCCACCCGCCGAGCTCAAAGGCCCAGTTGGCCGGATTGATCGCCTCGCCGTCGAATTCGTCGCTCCACACCAGCTCCCAGCCCTCGCCGGCCTCGGCCGCCACCGGCTCCGGCGTGGGGATCGGGGTCGAGGTCGGGATGGTCGTCGCCGCCGGGGTAGCGGTCGCCACCGGCGTCGCCGTCTCGGCCGGCGTGACGCTCGGCGAAGTTGCGGGCGGCTGGCTTGATTCACCCGCCTGGCAGCCGGCAAGTAACAGAATTGCAGCAAGGATAAAGAATAAAAATATCGTTTTCATGTTATTTTGTCAGAGCTTCTGTCCTGGTGGACTCAATTGNGCCGTAATTCCNCCGTCNACATANATGATCTGCCCGGTCATGTAACTGGCCTCGGGNGAAGCCANAAANGCGACGGCNGCGGCGATTTCCGANACCNGNCCAAANCGGCCNAGNGGNATACGGGCNGACATTTCCTTNACGATCTGCTGGGCATTCGTTGGCGTGCGCCGGGTGAGCGTCGCGCCAGGCGCGACGGCGTTGACACGGATGTTATATTCCGCCAGGTCAATGGCCATCGCCCGGGTCATGGCGTCGATAGCCCCNTTGGTGACGTCATAAGGAAAACCAAGCCAATGGGCCCGGATGCCGCCGACCGAGGAGATGTGGACGATGTTGCCGCCGCCCCCGTCGCGCATAAGCCGCGCCGCGTAAGACGAGCAAAGATAGGGCCCGCGCACGTTGATGGCCAGTTGTTGCTCCAGTAGCTCATCGTGTTCGTCCAATAAACGGCGTCGCTCGAGGTCGGCGGCATTATTAACCAGCAGGTCTACGCCCCCANAGGTGGTCTCGGTCAATTCAAACAAGCGCCGGATAGCCGCCGGCTGGCCCAGGTCGCCCTCGACCGGTAGGACGGATGCACCCAGTCGTTCTAACGCCGCGACCGTCGCTGACAAGCTCTCGCCATCGATATCGCCGATAACCACGCGCATGCCTTCACGGGCCAGGCGCAGCGCAATGCCCCGCCCGATCCCTTTCGCGCCACCGGTGACGACGGCAACCTTGCCTGTTAACTCCGGATAGCGAGGCACGATGGCCTCGAATTGTGTCTCTATGGGGTCTTCGACGTTCATATTCGCCTTTCTACGGCCGGACAGGCGTGCCGTCGGGCAGTCGCGTCTGTGTCCACTGCTCCACTATTTCCTGGCATGGGTATTTCGCGGCCAGTCGTTCGTCTATATCAATCCCCAACCCTGGCTGGTCATTGGGATAGAGATAGCCCCCNTCCACCCTGGGCAGTCCGGGGAACATTTCGTACTCGAGNTCGGACGGCCGGTACCACTCCTGGACNCCGAAGTTTGGCGCCCAGAGATCCAGATGGAGATTGGCCGCGTGCCCCACAGGCGACGTNTCGCTCGGNCCATGCCAGGCCGTGCGGATGCCANACATGTTGGCCAGAGCGGCCACATTCCGCGCGGGAGTGATGCCGCCCATCTGGCTGATGTGCATCCGGATAAAATCGATAAGCCGTCCGCTAATGAGATTCAGCCACTCATGCGGATTGTTGAAGAGCTCGCCCATGGCCAGGGGAGTAGCCGTCTGTTGCCGGATCAGCCTGAACCAGTCGATGTCTTCCGGAGCCAGCGCATCTTCGAGGAAGTACAGTTTGAACGGCTCCACGTCCTTGGCGAATTGGACGGCGTCGATGGGGCGCAGACGTTCGTGAATGTCGTGGATTAATTCGATCTGGTCCCCAAGCTGAACGCGGACATGCTCGATCATGTTCAGCGTGTTGCGACTGTAGGCCCGCGGATCGTAGTAAGCGCCATCCGGCGCATTGCGCGGCCGGGGGCGCTCCACATGACGGCCGCCATAGCCGCCCATCTGGACGCGAATGAACTGATATCCTTCCTCTACAAGCTGCCGGGCATTGGTCTCAACCTCTTGCGAATCGCGGCCGTCGGCGTGAACGTAGACGGCGGCGGCTTCCCGGGTTTTACCACCGAAGAGTTGGTAGAGCGGCATCCCCGACCGTTTGCCCTTGATGTCCCAAAGGGCCTGGTCNACACCGGAGATGGCGTTGTTGAGCACTGGCCCGTTGCGCCAATAGGCATGGACCATGGACATTTGCCAGATCTCTTCAATACGGTCGACGTCCCACCCGATGAGAAAGGGCTTCAGATGCCGCTCGAGCGCCGCCTGAACGGCAAAGATCCCCTGGGTAAAAGTGGCACACCCCAGACCGAACAAGCCGGGTTCCGAGGTGTCCACCTTGACGATGACCAGCCGTGAATGGCCGGGCTGCGTCAGGATCGCCCGGACATCCCTGATGGTGACTATAGACGACATGCGCGCCTCGTTGTTCGCTCTAGCCCTTGACCGATCCCTCAGTCAGGCCGGAGATGATGTACCGCTGCAGGAAGATGAACAGGACCACCATGGGCAGCGTCAGCATGAGGACAGCGGCCGCCAGGGCCGGCCAGTTGCTGCCGTATACACCCGAGAATACGATCAAACCGCGGGTGACCGGATACAGCCTCTCGCTGGTCAGATAGATCGTGGCCAGGATGAGCTCGTTCCAGATGCCGATGGCATGAAGGACGATAATCGTCGCCACGGCCGGCCGGATAAGCGGCANGATNATCTGCACCAGAAAGCGAAAGTAACCGCAGCCGTCCATCGCCGCTGATTCATCTAGCTCCCTGGGGATTGACTTCATGTAGTTCGACAGGATGATGATCCCGATGGGGTTGACCAGGAACAGCAGGATGTAGCCGAGACGGGAGTTGTAGACCCCCAAGTTCAGAATCAACTGGAACTGGGGAATCAGTGCCGGCGGCAGAAACAGGGCNATGACGTAGAGGGTCAGGATGAACTTGCCGCCCCTGACGTAACCGCGCGCCACGGGAAAGGCAACGAACAGGGAAGTGAGGACGAAAATCGTCGTCGCCACAACCGTATAAATCAGAGAGTTCCACAGATATCGGGGGAAGTTGGCCTGACTCCAGGCATCGGTGAAATTTTCAAAACTGAGACTGGCTGGCAAACCAATGGGGTTCCTGAAGAACTCCCCCAGGGTCTTGAACGACGTGTTGACCAGCATCAACAGCGGCCCCAGATAAATGAGAGCAAAGATCAGCAAGATCGAATAGGATAGGATCTTGCCCCAATTGATCCGGCGCGGCGCTTTATAGGTCGATGGAGTAATGGTTTCTTTCGTGGTGGCAGTCATTACATAAACCTCTTTTCCCGGCGATTCACAACGTATTGCGCCGACAGGCCGATTATCAACACCAGGAAAAACAGGACGATCGAGCCNGCGGCCGCAAAGCCCTGNCGAAAGGCGGAACTGGTTGATCCGGAGGTTTGTCCGAAGCCCTGGGCATACACCAGATAGCCGAGAACCTGCGTGCCGTTTCGATAGCCGATAAGGACGAGGAACAATTGCCACGCCTGCAGCGAGCCAATGATGTTCAGCAGAATATTCGTGTTGACGCTGGGGGTCAGCAGTGGCCACGTCACATTGCGAAATAGCTGCCAACTGTTCGCCCCGTCTATTCTGGCGGCTTCATAATACTCGCTGGAGATGGTCTGCAGGCCAGCCAGGAAAATNACCATCGTGATGCCCACGTTGGCCCAGATCTGAACCACAATGACCCAGGCAAACGCCTCGTTGGGTTGTCCCCCCAGAAATTCAGACTGGACTCCGAACAACTCAAAGAACTTAGCTACCGGCCCGCCGCCCGGCAAGAGGAACAGTCTCCAGATNANCCCCTGGATGGCAACGCCCAGGATGACNGGCATGAAGTAGAGNGTGCGGAAGAACGTTCGCCCCCTCAGCTTCTGGTTCAGAACCAGCGCGATGATCAGCCCTAAAGTGAACTGAATGGTCGTTACAAAAAAGGCAAAGATGAGGGTGCGCTTTAAGGCATCGATGTTGTCACGCGAGGCGACACCCCGGAAGAGGAATTCGTCATAGTTGTCGAGGCCGATCCAGTTGACGGGGGCGCCGCGAATACCGGTGGCATCTGTAAAAGAGTAGACACTGGTGGCGATGGACGGCCCCATCGCGATCAATAAATACAGCAGGAATCCGGGCAACAGCAGTAGCAAGGGCATAGCCATTGCCCAGCCGCGACCAAAAGGGTAGTTTTCCACGACATCTTACTCCCGGCAATGGTAAGGGTAGACCTCTCGCCCCGAGAGACGAGAGGTCTACCCATTTAAGGAAAGCTGTTCGTTCTACTGCTCGATGGCGTCCAGGCCGGATTGCAGGTCAGCCTGTGCCTGCTCGGCCAGCGCGGCAGCATCTTCCCATTCGTTGAACGGCGCGAACCACGAGGCCGCCTGCGAGCCATTGGCCCACTGGCCGGCGCCCGTCGGCTGCACCCAGAACTGCTCGAAACCAATCTTGAAGTTCTCTAAGTAGGGGGCGACTTCCGCGCCCAGCTGGGTATTCAACGTGGCCGTTGGCTGCGTCGGGATGAAGCCAACCGCATTGGCGAACTCCTGATAGTTATCCGGCTCGGAGAACATAGCCAGGTAATTCAACGACGCTTCCGCATTGGGGGTATCGGCGGCGATAGCCCAACCTTGGTCGTACTTGCCGAACAGGTACCGGTTGTCTTCGGGATTGTCGCTTCCGGGGAACGGGATGTAACCCCACTCGAAGGCCGGCTCGGCCGCCTCGACCGATGGAGCCTGCCAGTTGCCGGTCGGCATCATGGCTACGTCGCCGGCGGCGAAGCGCGCCGGGGCGGCGTCGTGGTTGAGACCCGTCACCCCGCTTTCCATCATCTGTGTGGCGTAGATCTGATAGCGATTGAACAGCTCGAGCCCTTGCTCGTCGTTCCATTTGATATCGCCATTCCACAGACCCTCAACGAGGGCGGCCTGATCGGGAAACATCGCGCCCAACAAGCCATAGGAGCCCACGAAAATGGGCCAGCCATCNGCTCCGCCGGCGGTCATGCAAGAGAGGTCGGCAGCCACGAAGGTTTCACATGCGGCAACCAGTTCGCTCCAGGTTGTCGGTATAGCTACTCCGTTGGCCTCGANCAGGTCCTTGTTGATGAACATGCCGCTGTAGGTGACGCGGCCGAGGTTGATGGAGTACACTCTGTCGTTATAGGAACCCGCATCGCGGATGGTGGCCTCATCATAATTGGCCACAAACGGCTGGTCGGTCAGGTCCATCAGCAGGCCGGCCTCGATCAGGGTCTGCCAGTTGGGCGGCGTGACTTCTTGCATATAGGGTTGAGCAGGATTCGCNAACCCGAAGATGTCAATGACATCCACGTCATTGGCGCTCAGGCGGGTCTGGGTAACGGTGCTCAGGTCGTTCGCGTTCACGACCGACATGTCGACGGTCACATTGGGGTAGGCGGCCTCGAACTTATCGTTGAATGCCTCCATAAATTCCACCATCGGGGGATTTTGGTGGACAAGCACGCGAAGCGTGATTGGCTCGCCTGCTTCTTCAGGGGCAGCCTCTTCCGGTGCCGCTTCTTCGGGGGCAGCTTCCTCTTGAGTTGTCTCTTCAACCGCCGGCGCATCTGCGGGCTCGGCGGTTTCACCACCGCCACAAGCAACCAGTAACAATCCAAAAACAATCAACAGTGATATGGTCAACCAACGGAAATTCTTCATTGCTTTATCTCCTCCACAAGGAATCTCTACTTTGTAAGGAAGTTGCTCCTCCGAACCAGTTGAAGAAACAACGCTACTGTCAGCTTTTCTACTTGTCTAAACTCATCCTCACCTCCACCGCCAATGAATAACCATAGGAATGAAATCGCTTTCATATAAACAACAAGATAACGCGCTTATTGTGAAAGCGCTTTCATGCATAGACATCTTAGCACTGCGCTAACCCTTTGTCAAGATGTTGTGTCATGGATTTTCAGGTGACATTTGTCACTGGAGGCAGTCAAAGCTTGCCCATTTTGGTTTTATGCTTTACTATTGTGAAAGCGGTTTCATTTCACTGATGGGATTTGGTGTGAGAAAATGACGGTTAATGACCCAGTGACAATTGCTGATATCGCTCTTACGGCCGGGGTCTCCGCCAGTACTGTTTCCAGGGTGCTGAGTGGGGCCAACAAGGTGTCGGAAGCAAAGCGCGAGGCGGTTTTGAAGGCCGTTTCCGACCTCAACTATCATCCCAACATGTTTGCTCGCGGCCTCGCCAGCGGGCAGTCCATGACAATCGGGGTGCTCACCCANAACTTTGGGAGCCCGTTCTATGACGCCATCATTCAGGGGATTGTCCAAAGGTTAAACAAGACGGGATACTTTCCCATTTTTGCTGATGGTCAGTGGCAGCAGGAGATGGAAGTCGAGGCCATTCAGGCGATGATGCGCCGCCAGATAGACGGCCTGATCGTGCTGGGTGGCTATCTCACGGTCGACGAGCTCAAGGAGCTAGCCGGCAACATTCCTGTCGTTATCGTTGCCAGAAAACTAGCCGGTTTTGNGGAAAATTGCGTCAGCATCGATAATGTAGAGGCAGCGTGCCGGGCGACGCAACATCTCATCGAGCTTGGTCACCGCCAAATTGTCCACATTTGCGGCCCCATGGATCATCCCGATGCCAGAGACAGGCGAGACGGGTACCTCAAGGCTTTAGCAGAAGCTGGAATCGAACCTGATCCGGAATTGATTATCGATGGCGCATTTCGCCGGCAATCGGGCGTTCTGGCTGTGGAGATGTTGCTTTCTCGCCGGACCACTTTCTCGGCCGTCTTTGCCGCTAACGATCAGATGGCCTTCGGCACGCGCCTGGGCCTGTACCGGCGGGGCATTCGCGTTCCGGAAGATGTGTCGCTTGTTGGTTTCGACGATGAGCCGGCCGCCGCGTTTATGATCCCGCCTTTGACCACCGTGAGACAGCCGGCCGTTCAACTCGGGCTTGAGGCCGCCAAAATCGTTTTGGCGCGACTAAAGGGCGAACAGGTAGAGGCCACTCTATTGAAAGCGGAACTGGTCGTTCGAGAATCTACGGCGTTTCAGCGTTGATGTCCCGTGCCTCAATGCTCACCCTATTTCTTAATATAAAGCGTCATGAAAGAACAAAACCAAAATGACACCAGCGCCAACACTTTTTTATACGTTGGGACTTATACNGGGGGCGACAGCGAAGGGATTTACATTTGTCGTTTCGACCCGGCAACGGGAAAGGTTGAGCCAATCGGCGTCATGGTGGGTGTCGAAAACCCTTCCTATTTGGCCATCGACGCCGACCGGCTGAGGCTGTACGCGGTAAACGAGNTATCCGACTTCAACGGTCAGCCGGGCGGAAGCGTAAGCGCCTTCGCCATNNAAGCCGCTTCCGGAGAGCTGTCCTTAATCAACCAGCAATACAGTCATGGCGGCGCGCCTTGCTACCTGACGCTAAATGACGAGNGGCGCTATCTCTACGTCGTCAATTACTCCGGGGGCAACGTCATCGCGTTTCCCATCCAGGAGGACGGCGGNGTTGGNGAGGCGGCCGACATCGCGACCCATTCGGGCCGGAGCCTGAACCCCGAACGGCAAGACTACCCACATCCGCACTCGATTGTTCTCGATCCGGCCAACAACTATGCTTTCGTGCCCGATCTGGGGATTGACAAGGTCATGCAATATGCTATCGATCGGAGTAGCGGCCGCTTGTCGCCAAGCCAGTCGCCCTGGGTAGACATCAAGCCCGGCCGCGGCCCGCGTCACATGGTCTTCCACCCGCGTGGCAAATATGCTTACATCATCAACGAGCTAAACTCNACGATATCGNTCTGTACCTATGACCCGCAACAGGGAGCGCTTAATGTCTTCCAGACCATTTCCACTGTTCCGAAGGGATATGTGGGTGAGAACACGGCCGCCGGCATTCACCTGACTCCTAACGGAAAAGTGCTGTTTGGCTCCAATCGCGGCCATGACAGCATTGCCTGCTATGCCGTTGACCAGGAGACGGGGGCACTCTCAGTGAATGATTTCGTTCATACCCAAGGCCGAACACCGCGCGGATTTACGGTTGACCCAAGCGGCACTTACGTGCTGGTGGCGAACCAGGACAGCGATTCTATCGTGACTTTCAGAGTTGATGAGGGAAACGGAACTTTAGTCCCAACAGGACAACCGGTGCGCATCGCCAGTCCAGTCTGTTTGAAAATGGTGCACCTCGGGCGTTAAAAACGTTGAGTAATAATCAACATCTTGCTGGACAGGATCACATAGGCTTGTNNGCCATCCACTCGGCCGCACCTTGAGTCAANCATTTCGCCNATTGTACGGGCTTTAGACGCNTGCAAAACGAGAAAATAGAAACGATTACANACCAATCAACAAGCCTATAAAAACCCAAAGCAATGGGCTGGAATGACCCGAAACCAGCAAGAGCAAAAATGCCANGCATCACCCCTNCGAGACCTATCTACGAATTTAACTCAAAATTTTGATNAATCGCGCAACAAATGTAACTGTTACTTTTTTTGTTATCGCTACTATCCATACTGTCCGTAAATACCGTTTCCAGGTCTTGTTGGTTAAGCCTGGCACAATTGAAAGGGATGTTCCAACCACTGAAAGCATCCTTATAATTTTCGAAATACATGTTTATACTTTGCTGGAATGAAGGCAAAAATTGGTTGTCGTCATGCTTCTAGTGGTTGTTGGCGATGAGAATGGGGCAGGATGAATGCACCTCGTTTCCAGTTGTTAAAGCTGTTTGGAATCGNAGTTGTCACGGTTACCCTGGCNATTGCAGGCAAAATGATATGGGATTATATGGGTTCACCAAACGGGCCGGCTCTTTTTCGTTGGGCCACGGGACGCGAATCGCACCGCTCATCATTGGTGACGATACAACGTGAGCGGNGCGAAGGCGCGCCTTTCATTTTGCCGGCTGATGGATTTATCGGCCTACTTTATAATGATCCGAACGGACCTTACTCCAAAGCTGCCCCTCATCAGGGTATTGACATATTCAGTAATGCCGACCCTGGAATAACCCCGGTTTATGCTGCCTACGACGGCGTCATAACTCGCGAGACCGAGTGGCGAAGCACGTTAATACAGCGCGTTCCTGAGGATCCATTGAACCCAGGAACCCAAGTGTGGCTTTACTACACTCATATGGCCGATGAGCAGGGCAATGACTTTATCGAGGAAAGTTTTCAACCCGGCACACGGGAGCTTTTTGTTAAGCAAGGTACTCTTCTTGGATACACCGGGGACTACAACGGGGACTCGTTGCGTGATGTCTGGGTACATCTGCACTTTTCGATTGTTAAGGACGATGGCAGGGGCCAATACACCAATGAACTGGAGTTTGCCAACACCATCGATCCCTCGCCTTATCTCGGTCTGCCTTTGAATTACAACTGTGGTGCGCAACCTGTCCAATGTGGCGTTGATATTTCACAGTGTACGGTCCCATGACANATAACTANGNGCATCACTTTGATTCCCATTCTCCAACGCCGTGCTTCCTGTGCCTAATAGAGTTCGAGCCAATAGCGACAATGAGCCACTAATATTGTGTCTAACAGTATTGGCTCTGTTACGNGCATGTGGCCGATCGCGACGGTAATAGNTTTATCGATACGGCTTCCCCGCGGCAAACGAGAGGTGTTTGCNGAACGGGCACCCTTCTTGGTTACACTGGCGATTACAACGGCGGTTGCTTGCGCGAAATCTGGGTGCATCTGCATTTTTCCATCCTCCTGGATGACGGCCGCGGTGGTTATGCCGACGAGCTGTAGGTCGGCAATACACTTGCTCCTTCAGCTCATTTAGGTTTACCGGTTCATTATGCCTGTCACGTCGGAGCGATGCGCTGTGGCTCCGATATCACTTGTGGCGATAGTTACCCGTAACCTCCCGCGAACGACTTACCTGGAAGTCCAACCCCCAGTCGCATAATTCCACCNTTTCCGCGAATACGTTTATACGCCTTATATCCTCTTGCCNGCCAGNGGTTCGGNTAGTCTCTACTGAGATATATCCAAANCTANNCCTCCCCCATATACCGTCTTAACAGGGGAGTCCTACACGCTTGCCCTAAAATGATGTCATTGAACGAGAAAATAATACCTGTCCTCGCGGNAAGCTCTTAGAGGCAAAAGCTGGACGAGCGCAGCGAGAAAGTNGACAAGGAGTGAGAATTATGACCGACCGTGTGACGAAGAGCATTATCGTGAAAGGAGATGTGTCCAAGGCGTTTAATACCTGGGCTGACTTCGAATCCTTTCCCTACTTCATGAAGTACGTCAACAAAGTGACCAAGACCAGCCCGCGCACCAGCCATTGGGAGGTTGCGGGGCCTCTGGGTATGAAGCTGGAATGGGATGCTGAAACTACCCGCATGGACCATAACAAGCGCATTGCCTGGAACACCAAGGATCGCGAAGGAACTATCACAACGAGTGGTGATGTCGTGTTTTCNGAACTTCCTGATAATCAGACCCACATAACTGTCACGATGAACTATTCTGTTCCCGGTGGCAAAGTGGGGGAGGCCGTCGCCCAACTGTTTAGCGATCCGAATGCCCGCCTNGAGGAAGATTTACGNAACTACAAGGCCTACGTTGAAAACGGCAGCGCCTAAGAGAACGGAACCGATTCAAATTATGCCTTCGCTCCCATTGCGGGCGCGAGACGAGAAGAGAAGGAGACAAAAATGACTATCAATACGAGCAACAATAAGGATATGACCGCCCAAACGGCCGTCGATAAGGCCCAGCAGTCCGCTGAGAAGGCTCAGGAAAAGGTCAGCGAGACCGCCGCGATGGCCAAGGAACAGGCGAAGCGGGCCGCTGCCCAAGTGACTGAGCAGGCCAAAACGACCGTAGACTCACGGCTGACCGATGTTGCCGGCGAGATCGGCTCCGTGGCCAGCGCGGTGCGCCAGACCACCTATGAGATTGGCACTGAGAATCAGACGGTCGCCCGCTATGGCGAGCGNATTGCTGAACAACTGGAAGGNATTTCCAGCTACCTCAATGAGAAGGGTGTCGAGGATGTTCTGACCGACCTGCAGGATTTTGCGCGTCGCAAGCCGGCCGTTTTCCTGGGCGGAGCGTTTATGCTCGGTATGGTGGTCGGCCGTTTCGTGCGCAGCTCCGGCGACCGTTATGGTTTCGAGCACGACGCTGATCGCTACGATGCCTATTACGATGACACACGCAATGATATCAATCGCGGTGTGTATCAGGGTCAAAACCGGTACCAGTCAGGCCTGGACCAGGAATCGACTACGTTCCAGGGCCGTAGCTAACGATGAATGAGGTGGGGTTCGACAGAAGGTTTACTCCGTAAACAGGTCGACCCCACTTATGGCCGATGGTGGCCATTAGGAGAGGGAACGTCATGAATTACGATTATGAAGCGAACGCTCGCTACTCGCGAACCCAGGAAGAACCGGGTTTGGGTGAGCTCTTTTCGACGTTATCGAGCCAGGCCAGNCTACTCTTCCGGCAGGAGTTGCAGCTGGCCCAGGCCGAGATGACGCGAAAGGCAACGCGGGGCGGGAAGAATGCGGCCATCGTTGTGATGGGGGCTGTACTGGCGCATGCGGCGTTGCTGGCGCTGATCGCCACGCTGATAATGGCCCTGTCGCAGGTGATGGAAGCCTGGCTCGCCGCCCTGATCGTCGGTATTGTCCTGGCGATTGTGGCAGCGTTAATGATTCAATACGGGATCAACAAGCTAAAGGCGATCGATCCGGCGCCNCGCCAGACGATCGAAACGATGAAGGAGAACAAGGAATGGCTGACACAACAAATTTAACCCNCCGCCCCGACGCGTTCGCCCTGGCTATTCCGGCGCAGTCGGATGATCCCGATACCATTCGCCGGCAGATTGACCATACGCGAGCGCAACTGGGAACGACCATTCAGGCTATAAGCGAACGTCTATCGCCTGATTACCTGATTGAACAAGCCAAATCCTCCGCTCGGGAGGCAACAGTAGGAAGGTTACAAGATATGAAACATCAAGCGAATCGCAAAGTTGAAGGAATGTCCAGCAGCCTGGGCCAGACCATTCGCGACAACCCCCTGCCTGTGGCCGTTATCGGCCTCGGATTGGGCTGGCTGCTCTTGTCGGAGCGCGGCAAGAAAGATGCCTATATGGCTGATGATTACCGCTACGGCCGCGATGACTATCGCTACTANGAGTATCCGGAAGGCGGCCGCCGCCGGATGGCTCAAGAGGGTCGCGAGCGTGTAGAGGACGTTGCNAATGCCGTCGGCAGCAAGGCGACCGAAGTGAAGCACCGCGTTGGCCATGCCGTGAATGAGGCCACCGATGCTGTTGGCCAAGCGGCCGACCGCGCCGGCGAAGTTGTGAGCGAGGCCGGCCAGCGCGTTAGCGAAACACTCAGTGAAGGCGTCGACAAGGTCGGGGATGCTGTTAGCACCACCGCCGAGCGCGTCGGCGATACGGCCGAGATGGTTCAGGAGCGTGCCAGCGATGCCGCCGCCCGCGCCCGGCAAGAGGCGGAGCGCCTTCGCCGCGATGCGGAATGGCGCGCGCGCCGCACGGCCTATCGCACCAAGCAGTCTTTCTGGCAAAACATGGAAGAGAACCCGCTGGCCGTGGGCGCTGTTCTGGCAGTGGCTGGCGCCGCTGTAGGCGCGGCTATCCCTACCACGGAGTATGAGAACAAGCTGATGGGCGAAACGCGCGACCGCCTGCTTGATGAGGCCAAGGTCCGTGCGCAAGATGTTGTCGAGCGCGTGCAGACAGTTGTCGAGGATACGCAGCGCGCCGCGGTGACGGAAGCCAAGGAAGCCATTCGCCAGCAAAACCTGACGATTGATGATTTATCCGAATCAATAGATAATTCATCATACTAGGTCCGTTGACTGGTGGCTGATGGATAANAGGTCACAAATTGTCTGATTGCNCAAGGGGTGCCTTAACTTGATTAAGGCATCCCTTTCATGCTTATCAGGGACTGTACAAGCAACATTCGAGGAGGAACATGACACAAAATACTTCCAGGCTTAGATTGATCATGGATTGGCGGGCGGCCGTCCTCGCCGGCCTCATTGCCGGGCTGNTGACTATGCTGTTATGGATCATATTGCTGGCCGCCACGACCGGCGGCAGTTTGTGGACGCCTTTCCACCACGTGGCCGCGATCCTGNTAGGGGAGGGGGTATTAACGCCTTCCNAGACGATCGACTGGCAGGTCGTGATCGCTGGTTTGGTGATCCACATGTTTCTTGCTGTTCTATACGCCATCATACTGGCTTTTATCATACACCGGTGGGGGTTGGTGGTGGGCATTGTGGGCGGTGCTTTATTCGGCCTTGCTCTCTATNCTATCAATTACTATACCTTTACCGCGCTCTATCCCTGGTTCTACCCATTGCGCAGTTGGATTGCCCTCGTGGGCCATATATTTTTTGGGGCCGTGGCNGGGGGCATATATGAAGGCCTGGAGCGCGATGTATACGTTGTGGAGGAGACACCCCCAACTGGTCCCGGCCTGTCTGTCTAGCAGCAATTTAGCGCACTTTGAGCGGAGAATAAGATGAATCGTAGACGTAGTTTCAGTGGTGGCCGCTTACTTGTCGGCCTGGCCATTGCCGTATTTGCCCTAATATCGTACTTTGGTTCCAAGGAGTACAACCCGGTTACGCAGGAAGATCAGTACGTGGGAATCACGCCGGACCAGGAGATTGCCTTGGGGTTGCAAGCTGCCCCGGAGATGGAGGCCCAGTTTGGCGGGGTTCATCCGGACAGCAGCGCTCAACAATTNCTTGACAGCGTATGTCGCAAATTGATCAATGAGAGTGATGCCGGCCAGGCGGAATGGCCGTACGAGTGCACGCTGCTCGTGGATGATGAGACGGTCAACGCCTTCGCGCTGCCCGGCGGCCAGCTCTATCTCACTGTCGGCCTATATAATCGCTTGCAGTCCGAGGGACAGCTAGCCGGCGTATTGGCGCACGAGATCGGCCATGCCGTCGCCCGCCACTCCGCCCAGCAGATAGCGCGACAGCAGTTGACGCAGGGGCTAACCGGCGCGGTAATTATCGCTTCATACGACCCGGAAAACCCCAATAGCGCTGCCACGGGGCAGATGGCAGCCGTTGTTGGCCAGCTATTGACCATGCGCTACAGCCGCGAACATGAGCTTCAGTCCGACCGGTTGGGCGTCCGGTTCATGTCCCAGGCCGGCTACGATCCGCGCATGCTCATCGAGGTGATGCGGATTTTGGCCGAGGCCTCAGAGGGACAGGCTCCACCCGAATTNTTTAGCACCCACCCGAATCCCGAAAACCGTATTGAGGCCATCGAAGAGGCCATTCGCCAGGAATTCCCGAACGGGGTTCCCGAGGGNTTGGTTCAATAATCTTTTGCCGCGTATTCGGAAAGTATGCAGGGGCGGTATCAATCCCTACCCATTCAGCCACANCACCCCCCCTTTTCGAAGGCCCNTTGTAATGGGCTCAGAAGGTTTGAAGGNCTGAAGCNNACCCTTGGAGGTTCGCTAGGCCNTTTTAATTGCTTGAGACTAGACCACGATCCNTGAAAGAGGCGNAGGTGAGCATGAGTAANTTGATTGACATTGTCAAAAAGACATTCAAGGAATGGGGGGAAGATAAAGCGTCGCGACTCGCGGCGGCGCTTGCATATTACACTGTGTTTTCGATTCCCCCCTTGCTGGTTGTGGGAATTGGAATTGCGAGCTTATTTACCGAGCGGGCCATGGTCGAGGACCAACTCGTTGGTCAGGCCGGTAGCCTGATGGGCAGTCGTGGGGCCGAGGCGATTGAAACGATCCTGGAATCGGCCGAAGAGCCAGGCTCATCAGAAATCATTCCTACCCTCATCGGTTTTGCCCTATTGCTTTTCGGCGCCTCTGGTGTTTTTACCCAACTCCAGGATGCGATGAATACCATCTGGGATGTTGAGGCGGATCCTGATCGGGGGATTATGGGGATAATAAAGGAGCGGTTTCTCTCCTTTACCATGGTCCTGGCCATTGGCTTTGTTTTGCTGGTGTCTCTAATGCTGAGCACGATGCTAACAACGTTTGGCGACTTTGTAGGGGGCTTAGTATCTGATACCGAAATTCTACTGCTGATCGTGAACTTCCTAATCTCTTTCGCGGTCATCGCGCTTCTGTTTNCTCTAATCTTCAAGACCATTCCCGATGTCCAGATTGCCTGGCGTGATGTCATTGTCGGCGCGATTTTGACCGCGCTACTATTCAAGATCGGCGAGTATGCGTTGGGTTTCTACTTTGACCGCAGCGATCCGACGTCCTCCTTTGGCGCGGCCGGGTCTGTCATCCTCTTGCTTCTATGGGTGTACTACTCGGCTCAAATCATGTTCCTGGGAGCCGAGTTCACTCAGGTATACGCCACGGAGTATGGTTCCGGCGTTCGGCCGGAGGCTGGCGCGGTGGCGGTGACGGAGGAAGCAAAGGCTAAACAAGGGATACCTTCCAAAGACAAAGTGCGCGAGGAGAAACGAGAGCAGCAATAGGGTAATAAAAAAGCGCTTCCNCNGANGAAGCGCTTTTTTTTATTATTTCTAGACTTTGATCTAGCCTGGCCGGATTTAAGCCCGACGGAAGAGACCGATAACAAAGAGAAGAACAACTGCGCCAAGAATGGCCACGATCAGACTCCAGATGTTGAAGCCTGTGGCGCCTTCCGCACCGAAGAAGTTCATGATAAAGCCACCGATCAGAGCGCCGACGATGCCGACGATAATGTTGGCCAGCGCGCCCATCTGAGCATCCTTGCCCATGATCATGCTGGCAATCCAGCCGGCAACCGCGCCAAGAACGATCCACAAAAGAATATTGACTAACATTGTAAACCTCCAAAAATCACTTTAACGATAATTCGGGGCAAGGGCCTTTGGAGCAAAATTGCTCGCATGGTTAATTTTCTTGCCCGTCTTGATACATACATAGCTTATCCCGCCGGGTTGCCTACCTCCATGTGAGCAGGGTATATGATGGGTACAGATAGAGATATATTCAACCCGTTTGGCTCACCCCTGTTCTGTAAGTAGGGAAGAATTCAAAGATTACTCAGATTTCTTAGTGATTATTCGANAGGATCGTTACCTTTTNCAGGTGCAAAGACCTGACTGGTGGGCGAGGAAACTAACTGCTTAATCAAGGCGTTACTTGCCCGACTGTCAGGTCTGGGCAAGGCTACTGTGGATTGACCTATTTTATAGCGGCCTAGGAGCCGGCCGTGTCCAGATAACGCCAACTATAAAGCATTTCTCTATAGAAACGGGCGAATCCCCACTCACTCGCTGACGACCTGAGGTTATTGGAGTCAAAGCTTGTGTCCTGGGTACCGGGTTGAGGTAAAATTTCATTAACTGCCCACAGCAAACATCGTCGCCCTAAATCACTGCACTAGGATTTCTCGACATGGTCAATTCGCAAGATGCTCTGCCTGCAAACAGCGCAGAACAACTCAACACCCTTATTGAGGTACTTCGGGAACTGGCGATTGCCGCCAACAATCCCGATTCATTCACCCAGACACTCCAGCTCCTCCTCGAAATCGTGGGGAATTATTACGATTTTGTTTTGGGGCGCATATCTATCGTCGGGACGAACGGGCCAGAGGGGCGTACCTACGTCAGTTGGGTGAATGCTTCTATCGGCGATGAGGAGTTGCCGCCACAGGGATGGAGCGATATTCGGGTGGATACGGTGCTGGGAGAAGGAACCCCGGTCGTCATCNCTCGCTCAAATGNGGCCGGGCNGGAGGATGAAACTTTTCGCGGGCTAGGAAGCAGCATTCAAGCGTATANCGGCGCTCCTATCAAAGNAGACGGCGCGGACGTGGGGGTTATGGCCTTTTTGTCCAATCGGCCCATTGCCTATGAAAAAGGCGNCATGAATGTATTTAATCATGCCGCCACGTTGATTGGCCTGGTGTTGGAGCGAAACCAGGCCCAAGCNAAGATAANCGAAAGTGAGGGCCGTTTCCGTGGCGTTTTTGACCAGTCGGTCCAGAGCATTAGCCTGCTAAAGCCGGATGGAACGGTTTTCGATGTGAACAAGACTGCCCTGGAAATTGGAATGGTACCCCCGCACGTGGTAAAGGGCCGTAAGTTTTGGGAAGCATACTGGTGGCAGGTTACCGATCAGACNCGACATGAGTTACGGGCGGCGGTGGAACGGGCGGCCGCGGGTGAATTTGTTCGCTATGAGGTCCCGGCGCAAGATCGAGATGGAAACAAAGTCGTCATTGACTTGTCGATTAAGCCGATTCGCGATAAGGAAGGGGCTATTATCCTATTGGTGACCGAGGGGCGAAATATCACCCAGCTGCGTCTGGCTCTTGAGCACCTGAGTTCGGCCGAGCGCAGGNTGNAGGAAGCTCAACGGATTGCCCACATTGGCCATTGGGAGTATTCCTACACCAGNGCCCAAGCCGCTTACTCCGATACGTTGTGGGAGATATTCGGTCTCGACCCCGACACATCCGCATCGACGGCNGAAGTNTTCATGTCCAGAATCCACCCTGAGGATCTCAGCAGCTTGCAGCGGACCTTGAACAGATCGTATCAACTGGGCATGCCGTTCGAGCAAAATTTCCGCATCGTCCAGCCCGATGGAACNATNAGGATGGTTTATACGACAGGGGGGACGATTTATGATGAGACCGGCCATCCGGCNCGCATGGCGGGGATCATTCANGATATATCCGGCCGGCGAAAACTGGAGGACTCGTTGGCCCACTCCGTGGAAAGNCTTTCCGGTTTGAATCTNATGGGACAAGCGGTCGCGTCGTCGCTCGACCTCAATATCATCAATGAAATTGTACTCAGGACCGGAAGGCGTCTGTTAAATGCTGAATCAGTGGTTTTCTTCACTCACGAAGGAAGCGA
>JAACJX010000576.1 GCA_014237545.1 Ardenticatenia bacterium
CCCATCTTGTGCATCTCTTCGGTCAGCACCGCCGCGCCTTCATAGGTGTTGTCCTCACCGGCAATCAGATGGAGCAGGAGATTGGCACTGTGGTTGCTCGACGCCGTCGCCGTGCTGTAGAACAACTCTTGCTCGAACTCTGTCGGTGGATTATCGAGCGCCCGGTAGGCCTCAACAAAGATGGCAATCTTCATGATGCTGAGGGCCGACACGGCGACGTCGGAATTGATGCGCACTTCTTCACCCGTTTGCAAGTCGAGGATGAAGACGCTGGCGAACCCGTCGAAGGCGGCCAACTGGTTCTCGATGGCGTCCTGCAGCACGCGGATGTCCCAATCCGGGGCGGGTTCCTCGATCAACGTCATGTTAACTCGCCGGCGATCGGGGTCATAGAGAGCCGAGCGCAACGCGTACATGGTCGCCGTGCGGTCGGCGACCAGCCCTGCGCGCCCCGGCTGGATCTCGCCCGTATCGGCCAGGAGTTGCGGACCCTGGGCCGGACGGTCTATGAAATTGGAAATNATGTCGAGCTGGCTGCGCAGGGCGGCATCATCATGGCGCGCCCGAATGTGGACGACGATGGGCTTGGGCGAAATGCCGACGACAAACTCGGCATAACGCAACCACATCTCCTGCTTTTCCCACTCGGCCTTGGCCTCGGCCAGCATGCCGTCGATGTCGATGGCAAAGCCAACATCGCGCGGCAGCAGTTCGGCCGCGCGCTCTTCGCCGTTGTAGACCGACACCGGGGCGGTGAATTGCTNGGTGAGCGTTTCGCGGGCCGCGTCCATGGTCAGGCCGCCAACCGGAACCCCGGCCACCACGGTGGTGGGCGGCAATTTGTCCATCGCCCGCCAGAAGAGAAAGCCCTGGTAGAGCAGATAGGCCGTGCCCACGAGAAGGAGGGCGATTAGCAGGAAACGACGAAGGGCCTTTAACATCTCGACGCTCTTAGTTATTGGCCGCGCTGGTCTCGCCCAGGAAGGGCGCGTCGAAGTTGAAGTAGTTGTAGGCGGCGCGGGACACATCGGCGATCAACGGCGCGCTCAGTTCCCATTCGAGCCATTCCGGTTTGTACATGATCTCGACGATAACGTAATCCCCGCTGGGGCTAAAAATGATGCCCGCGTCGACATGGGTATCGCCGACCCAGCCGTGCCGGTGGGCGATGGTCGTCTCGCTGGGGATGCCCTCTTCGATGAGGGTGCCGATTTTATTGCGCTCCATGTAGTCGAGCATTTCCAGGCATTCGCGCTGCCAGTCATCGGCCGGGAAGGCCGCGACCAGCGCCCCGCCCTGCCCGGTGGCGCAATAGTAGATCATCGATAACAGCGTGCCGATGTCCTCGGCCGTCGTTTGCATGGTGGGGCTGGGGTTTGTGCGCAGTCCTTCGACGGAATTGGCAGGCGTCTCCGGCGTTCTCTTGCCGGCCGGCATGCCCGCGTCGTAGGGGGCCATGATGAACGTATTGGCCAGNCCCAGCCGCTGCAGGGTGGCCGTNACCCGCTCCGCGCCGATGTAGGGCCCTTCCGCGCCGCCGATGACGGCCAGCAGTTCGTTGGCGCTGGTGTTGTCGGGGTTGATGACCAGCGTGTCGGAAATGAGCTGGCGCTGCGAGAGCGTCGGCANTTGNTCGAGCNTGCGGTAGGTCTCCAGCACGATCGGNANNTTCATCAGNTCGATGGCCGTCACCGGCACGTCGCTGTTGATGTTCACCTCTTCCCCGGTGGCCAGATCCATGATGAAGACGCCGGCCATGCCGCCGGTATCCTGCTCGAACACCTGCAGGCGATTGACCAGCAGGCGCGTCAGCAAGTTGATGTTCGGCCGTTCGGGGTCTTTTGGCTCGATGATCAGGCGTGCCTCGCGCAGGTTCGGCCGGTACAGGGCGGCCTCGATGTCGGCAAAGCTGGCCTCGATATTGGTTTCCGTNCCCGGCGTGCCATAGGCAAAGCTCATGCTGCCGGGGACGGGCTGGGGCGGCTGGGCCGGCAGGTCGACCAGGCTCTTGATCTCTTCCAGATAGTTGCGCAGCGCTTCGCGGTTGTGCGTGGCCAGCAGCGGCACAGGATCGACCTCGACCGGTCGTCCCCAGAGAAAGCCCCAAAAGCCCGACCAGAAATCTTGCCGGGTGCGCTGCTCGTCGGCCGCGGTGAGCATGTTCTCAAAATCCAGGGTGAACTCCGCCTGGGAAGGCATGAGATCGAACNGGTTTTCGCCGTGATAAAGCGTCACCGGCGCGTCGAGGTAATATTGGGACAACGCCGCGCGCGCCTCTTCCGGGTCCATCTGGCCCACGTCCNCGCTACCGATTTTGAGCCCGGTGGGAAAATCGGTGCGGGTCCCGGCATATTGATAGAGCTTGTACAACAGGAACAGCGATACCGCCACCATGAGGGAGACGGTGACCCACTGCCCAAGCCCGGGAGAAGCGTTGCGGTTCATAGGGAATAGGCGCTGTCGAGCGGCGAGGACACCCCGGCGGCTGGGGCCGCGTCACGCCCATCCGCCAGCCGCCTGAGCGACAAACCGGCGGCGATCGCCTCATTGGTGAAGGGCCACAGAGGTTGTGGCAGCCGGTCAACAGGAAACCAGCGCGCTTCGATGATCTCCGCGTTCAGGCGCATCGGGCCGGGTTGCAGCCAGCCCAGATAGGCCAGCACGATGTGCGACGGCGGGCTTTCGTGGGTCGCGTGGACAGGCGGCCCGACAAACAACGCGCGGCCTGTTTCTTCGCGAAGCTCGCGGATCAGGCCCTCGGCCGGGGATTCGTTAGCCCCCAACCAGCCCCCCGGGAGCCCCCAGGGATTGGCCGTATGGAATACATGGCGCAGCAGCAAAATTTCCTCGTTCTCGTTGAAAGTGACAAGCGCCACACCGACTCTTTGGCGCGGGATGGTTAGACGAACNCCCCAGGCCANTAACCCGTTGAGCGGGCGGCGGCGAACGAGTCGCGCAAGCCCCTCTTTCCAGGTATCGGTCAATTGGACATTCACAACGTGGTCACTTAGCGGTTACTTTTCTATCGCGCCTATCGACTCCGGCGCGGCGATGTTACTCATTCTTACAATCCCACAGTATAACAAAAAGGCGTCCTTATTCCATAGGCCATCCTTCCCAGTCATCCTCTTCTCATATGCCATCGCCGTTCCTGAGGGGCAGATTTCGGCCGCAACTTTCACTCCAGGGCGGCGTATAGTGGGTAAAGATTGATTGTGGAGGTAATGGCATGCAGCAAACAAGACTGATGCGCAGCGATACGGATAAGATGATCGCCGGGGTGTGCGGTGGACTCGCCGCTTACCTGGGGGTCGATCCCGTCCTGGTGCGCCTGGCATTCGTCATCTTGCTCCTGGCCAGTGGCGTTGGTTTGGCGCTATACGTTATCCTGTGGATCGTAATGCCCACGGCGTCCCGCGTCCCGCCCGAGATACGGATCATGGACGAGGAGATGCCGGGCGATCCATCAGCCTACAAAACGAGGTTCAGCCCGTCGGCTACCGTCGGCGTGCTTCTCATCTTGTTTGGGGCGTTTTTCTTGCTGAGCCAAATGGGTGGGNTGCCGGGNTATATCTGGCCGATCNTCCTCATCGCCGCCGGCCTGTTTTATCTGGTCAGGCGAGCCCGCTAGCGCGATCTACACCAACGGAACNNGACGAGAGAACGAGTTGGGTTCTGGGCCGGCCGGCGCAGGAACCCAGGCCGATCTCTCGTCCCGACCGTTTCTCTTCCCTCCGCCTCAGGACTCTTCTTTTTCGTTAGGCTGGTGACCGCGGCGAAGTGTGGCCGGCAGCGCGGCGCGCCGAATTCCCGGCCGGGTCTTCATCTCCGCCCCCTCCGCCTCCTGAGACGCGCCGCCCGACTGGCCTAGCGGCTGGTAGAGCGGCAGAGTGATACGGAACGTCGTCCCCTCGCCCACCGTGCTCTCCACCTTGACCGTGCCGCCGTGCGCCTGCACGATCCACTTGGCGATGGCCAGACCCAGCCCAGAGCCGCCCTGCGCCCGGCTGCGGGCCTTGTCCACCCGATAGAAACGGTCGAAGATGTGGGGCAAATCCTCGGGCGGGATGCCGATGCCGGTGTCGCTGACGATCAGGTGCGCCCAGCCGTTCTCCTTCGCCAGACTCAGTCGCACCGTTCCGCCCGGTTGGGTGTATTTAATGCCATTGTCCACCAGGTTGAGGAGCAACTGCTTCAGGCGGTCCTCGTCGCCCATGATCATCACCTGATCGACGGCGGTCAGTTCTACCGAGACCGGCTTCTCAATGCGGCTGATCTGGCGATAGACCTCGAACAGGATGTTGTCTAATTCGACCGGCTCGTGACGCAGCGGCAGGCCGCCGGTATCGGCCCGGGCCAGCAGCAGCAAATCGCCCAGCAAGCGGCTCATTCGCTCCATCTCGTCCTGAATGACCATCATCGACTCTTCGTCGTAGCTGCCGAAGCGCCGCATCAGGTC
>JAACJX010000086.1 GCA_014237545.1 Ardenticatenia bacterium
GTCTGGGCCGCCTCGACGGCGGCGGTCATGGCGACCTGTGCCCCCTCGACGGCTGCGGGCCCGCCGCTCTCGCGAATCCAGCGGCCGATGGCGGCGCGAGAGCTTTCGGAGCAGGCGGTCAGGGTGAGTAAAAACACCATACCGATCAGGAATAGCGACTTCTTCATGGCGAACTTCCTTTCTTGACTATCATTGCCCTAAAACAGCATTGACAGCCACATCCAACTTCGGCGGCCAACTCGTCCCCTGTCGCTTCTCGTCGCCCAAATAAACCAGCGTGCGCTTCGGGTCGGGCAGGAACGTCTCTTCGTACTTGGCAAACCACTCCGCCAGGTGGACGCGCAGCTCCAGCAATTGGGCCTCCAGAGCGTCAACCTCCGGCGAGCCATCGGGGAACATGACCCGCGCGTCGTGGCTCTCGGCCCAATCGCGGATGCGGCCGTTGATCCGGTGCGTGCCGATGCGGGTGTTGCCGCGCACGATCTTGAACAGTTCCATTTCCTCGTCGGTCAGCCGGTCGTACATCTTGTAGAACAGGTCGTCGTACCCTTTATAAGGGGGAACCTCTCCGGCGTGGTTCTGATGGATCATGCGCCACAGGCGGCCGCGCTGCTCGTTGTGGCGCAGGTACGTCTGCCGGCCCTCGTCGAGCAGCGCCTTAAAGCGGCGCAGCTCGGACAGCGCGGCGGCTCGCTGCGGGTCGGCGGTGGGCGCGGGGCTGGCGACCTGAGCGATAAGCACTACATCCCAATCCACCGCTCCACGCAGCTTACGGCAGTGGTCTAGCAGGCGAGGCAAGTCGTTTTGTCGCTCGCTATGGACGACCAGTTCTTGGGCGCGCTTGCTGATCGTCTCCCCGGCGATCTCATCCTTGCGCACGCCCAACTCGAACATCAGACCGTTCAACTCCTCGATGTCGAAGTGGGCGATGATGAGGTCGCGCAGCCGGACAGGGTCGATCGTTGCCATGGCTCAACTTACAGCGTGATGACTTTTGCGGCCCGCCATTGGGCCTCGATGATGTCGGCCATGCCGCCGACGATGCCGACTTGCCGCTCCTCGGCCAGGTTCAGGTAATCGAGGCAGGTCTTGCAGATGACCAGCGGCACGCCCCGCTCCGCCAGCTGGCGCAGCTCGTCTATTACCGGCGATCCGCCGCAGGCGAGACGCACCCCGTCCGTGTAGAAGCAAATCGCCGCGGGCAAATAGCCGTTGTCCAGAATCATCGTCAGGTAGGTTTTGGCCAGGCGGTGGCGCAACTCGCGGTAATCCGTGCTGCCCAGGCCATCGTTGTTGAATACGAGGACGGTATCGCTCCCAAGTGGTTCCAAGTGACTTCACCTCTCCTGCCCGGCAGGGATCCGTTTGGATAAGGTCAAGTGTAGAGTCGAGGCGTTGGGATGTCAATCAATACGGGCGGGGAGATATTGAGGTGGGTGACTTCAATTTAAAAATGGACCACGGATAATCACGGATTTTGCTTTCTAAATCCGATGGTTCCGCGTTTCATCCGTGGCTAAATTCTTTCCGAAAGCTCCGACCTACGCGTTCACGATCTCCCCACCATTGACGTGGATCACCTGCCCGGTGATGTAGGAAGAATCCGCCTCCGAGGCCAGGAACACGAATGCCGGGGCGACCTCTTCCGGCTGGCCGGGGCGGCCCATCGGCGTGTCGCCGCCGAACTGATCGACTTTTTTGGCGTCGAACGTGCTGGGGATGAGCGGCGTCCAGATGGGGCCGGGGGCCACGGCGTTGACGCGAATGCCCGTCTTGCGCTGCGCCAGTTGGATGGCCAGCGAGCGAGTGAAGGTGACAATAGCCCCCTTTGTGGCGGAGTAATCGACCAGGTGCGGGCTGCCGCGGTAGGCGGTGACCGACGTCGTGTTGATGATGGCGTCGCCCCGGTTCATGTGCGGCAGCGCGGCATGGGTCAGGTAGTAGTAAGCGTGGATATTGGTGCGGAAGGTCTTCTCCCACTGCTCGGCGTCGATGTCCTCGAACTTCCTCTCCGGGTGCTGCTCGGCGGCATTATTGACGAGGATGTTCAGCCCACCCAGCTCGCTTGTCGTCCGGCGCACGGCCGCGCGGCAGAACGACTGGTCGCCGGCGTCGCCGTCCATCAGGATACAGCGTCGCCCCAACTCCTTCACCAATCGCTGCGTCTCCTGCGCGTCGGCGTGCTCGCTCAGGTAAACGATGGCGATGTCGGCGCCCTCACGGGCGAAGAGCAGGGCCACGGCGCGGCCGATGCCGCTGTCACCGCCGGTGATAAGGGCGACCTTGCCCTCGAGCTTGCCCGCGGCGCGGTATTCGGGCGCTTCGAATTCCGGCTGCGGCGTCATGCGCGTCTCGCGACCGGGCTGCTCTTTCTGCGTCTGTGGGGGTATGTCCAGGGTGGTGGGTTGTTTCTTGCTCATGCGCCTACCGTAACTCA
>JAACJX010000218.1 GCA_014237545.1 Ardenticatenia bacterium
AGCGGTTGAACCTCATCAACCTGCTCATGGTCTCGCGGCAGAAGGATGCCGCCGGGCTGGCCCGCGCCGTGCGCAGCCTGAGCGTCCCATTCCGCAAGCATGTCGATGACGGCGCGTTCTACAAGGACTTCGAGCGGGTCATCGGCCGCTACATGGACCCCGACTCCCCGGCGTCTTTCGGCCCGCTGATGAGCATCGTCTTCGACCTGCTGGCTACCCACGGCTTGCGGCTCGACTCGGACCTGACGCTGGCCATCAAGGCGATGATGCAGGCCGAAGCCATCTACACTGCGCTTTATCCTGAAGGTGGCGGGCTGGTGGAGATGGGCTTCGACACGGTCAAGGAACTCGCCCTGCAGGAAACCACGGCCGACAACGTCAAGGGGATTCTCACCCGCCAGGCGTCCATACTGGCCCAGGACCTGGTCAAGGAACTGCCGTCACTTAAGGAGGCCACACTCGGCTGGCTGGGTATGTACCGCCGCGGCCGGTTTGAACTCCACGTCGATACGTCCAACATCGCCAATGAGGTGAGCATCCTCAATCGCATCGCTCAGCAGGTCATTCTTGGTATTGTGCTGGTGGGCATGCTCGTTGGCTCGGCCATTGCCGCCAGCTTCTCGGCTGTGGCCGGCGATGTAGGCACCACACTGGCGCAGTGGGCGCTGGCGGTCTTCTTCCTCTCAGTCGTGATCACGGGCGTCTTCATCGCCATCCTGGTCTACCGGCTGTTGCGGCCGAAACGGGATGCGTACTGATAGCCCGGTCGTTCCGGCGCGGGAGAAAGACCGGTTCAATGAAGGTTGGCCCTGAGAGTGGTGGGCGCGATCTGCTCCGCGCACCAGAGGCCGTTATCTACTCCCCGCGTCTGCCCTAGCGCCGCCAGCGTCTTCAACAATTCGGCCGTCTGCTCGCGGACCAGGCTCGACTCACACTTGAAGTGGTCTAGATAAAGGGGACAGATCAGTCAGATTCCGCTCCCCGGTCACATCCGCTTGCGAAGAGACCTTCACAAGCGGATGTGAGCAGTGGAGGTCAATCTCTCTTAAATTTGGAATAATCGGGCGCGGCGTAACGCGTGCGACCGCCGTCGCTGACCTCCATCATCGCCTTGACCTTCATCTGCAACCCGAAGAGAGTGATGAACCCCTCCGCGTCGGCCTGATCATAGACATCTTCCTGGCCAAAGGTGGCGAAATCCTCACGGTACAGGCTGTGCGGGCTATATCGGCCGGCAACAATAACGTTTCCCTTGTAGAGCTTGAGCCTGACCCAACCGGTGATAGTTTTCTGAGTCTCGTCCACAAAGGCCTGCAAGGACTCGCGCAGTGTGTGATACCACATGCCGAAATAGGTCAGTTCAGCGTAGCGCAAGGCCATTTGCTGTTTGAAGTGCAGCGTCTCGCGGTCCAGACAGAGCGATTCCAACTCGCGATGGGCGGCGTAGAGAATGGTGCCGCCGGGCGTCTCGTAGACCCCACGCGACTTCATGCCCACAAGCCGATTCTCCACCAGGTCGATGCGACCGATCCCGTGCTTGCTGCCCAGTTTGTTCAACGTCTCGATGACCACGGCCGGCGGCAACTGGATGCCGTTGACAGCCGTTGGCATGCCCCGTTCGAATGCGATCTCGACGATCTCGGCCTCGTCGGGCGCGTCTTCCGGCGAAACCGTTAGCTGAAACATGGACGGTTCCGGTTCGTTGGCCGGATCCTCAAGGATGCCGCCCTCGTGCGACAGGTGCCACATATTAGCGTCGCGGCTGTAGATCGACTTCTCGGTTTGCGTCACGGGCACATTGTGGGCGCGGGCATAGGCCAGCGCGTCCTCGCGGGAGCGAATGTCCCATTCGCGCCACGGAGCGATGACTTTCAACGTCGGATTGAGAGCCTTGTAGGTCAGTTCGAATCTCACCTGATCATTGCCCTTGCCCGTGCAGCCGTGGGCCACGGCATCCGCGCCCTCGGCCTCGGCCACCGCTACTTGCCATTTGGCGATGAGCGGCCGGGCCACCGATGTGCCAAGTAAATACTGGCGTTCGTAGACCGCGCCAGCCTGCATCATGGGAATGAGGAAATCTTTGGCGAACTCATGCCGCAAATCCTCAATGATCACCTTACTGGCTCCACTGGCCAATCCCTTCTCCTCCAAGCCTTCGAACTCGTGATCACCCTGGCCGATATTGGCGCAGAAGCAGATGACCTCACAGCCATAATTCTCGCGCAGCCAGGGCACAATAACCGAGGTGTCGAGGCCGCCGGAATAGGCGAGGACGACTTTCTCCACAACCGGTCTGGACATTGTAATTTCTCCTACGGATAACAGAATAGGTTTTTCGGCAGGCGTTCGGCGATTTTCAGCGGGGGAAACAGGCCGCCATCCGCTGGCGGATGGGGACGACGCTCTAGGGCTAAGTGGGTGCGCTAAGTGTAGCACGACGGCCGTCTCGTCACAATTTTCAATCAGGGGGCAACTACTGCAATCGCGCCATACCTTTTCGGGGAATCGCTCGCGGTTTGTAACATGAAAACCGGCGCGCTGGAAGAAGCGAACCGCCCGGGTCAGGGCGAAAAGCGTTTCGATATTCCGCCGGCGGGCCTCGAAGACGAGCGCTTTCATGAGCGTGCTGCCCCAG
>JAACJX010000069.1 GCA_014237545.1 Ardenticatenia bacterium
CCAAGACAGGAGGATGGAGAAACATGGAACGACTCAAGCGCGACTTTAACACGATCACGCTGGTGATGATCCCGGTGGCAATCGCTATCAACATCGCCATCGGCCAACTGATCTATACCCTAAAGGTTCCGCTCTACTTGGACTCGATCGGCACCATTTTTGTCGGCGCGGTGGCCGGGCCCTGGGTCGGCGCCCTGACCGGCTTGCTGTCGAATCTCGTCTGGGGACTTAGCGGGCTGAACCCGGCGTACACCGCGTACGCGCCGGTCGGCATGGTCGTCGGTTTGCTGGCGGGCATCTTCTCGCAACTGGGCTGGTTTAAGGTGTGGTGGCGGGCTATTATCGCCGGCGTCATTACGGGATTCATCGCCGCACTCATCTCCGCGCCGATATATACCTACGTCTCNGGCGGCGTCACCGGCTCGGGCACGGATGTCATAACGGCCGTCTTCCGCAACGCGGGCTTCGGCATCTTGCCTTCGGCGTTTGCCCAGGGCGTGTCGTCTGATCCNCTGGACAAGGCTATCTCATTCTTCATCGTCTGGCTGGTTGTCCGTGGGTTGCCGTTGCGGTTTCTCGATCGATTCTCGCGAGCTGATGACCTGCGCTAGGTTCACGGCGCGAGTCCATGAGCAAATCTTCGTTTAGCCTTTATATCCCGCGCGACAGCGGGATGCATCGCCTGCACCCGCTGACCAAGCTGGTCATTGTCGCCTTTTGCCTGATTTTGGGCCTGTTCCTGCCGGGGGTATGGCTGACCTTCATCGCCTTCGCGCTGGTNATCATCCCCCTGGCGATCTGGGCCGGCATCCTGCCCCCGTTTCTGCGCGCGCTCTTCAAGACGGCCTTGCCGATCGTGGTATCCCTTTTCCTCGTTCAGGGTCTTTTTTGGCCGGGGGGAACGCCTGTGTTGAACCTCGGCCCGCTGTCATTCAAGCAAGAGGGCGTCGAGTTCGCCATCCGGAGTTCGGGCCGCTTCATCATGGTCATCAGCAGCTTCCTTTTGTTGACCTTTACCACCCGCCCCGATGGACTGATGCTTGCCCTCAGCCAGCGCGGTGTGCCTAACAGCATCGCCTACATCATGCTGGCCACGTTGCAAATAGTGCCCCGCTTTCAGGCCAAAGCCAATACCATTCTCGACGCTCAACGCTCGCGCGGGCTGGAGACGGAAGGCAACCTGATGATCCGGATGCGCGCCTTGCTCCCTCTCATCCAGCCACTACTTCTAGGCAGCATCGTCGACATCGAGGAAAGAGCCATCGCGCTCGAGGTGCGCGCGTTTGGCCGCAGCGGGCCAAAAACAAGCTTGCTGGTGCTCAGGGATACGAGCTTCCAGCGCGTCGTGCGCTGGCTGCTCATACTGGCCTCCCTGACGGTNATCGGCTGGCGCATCTATCTCTGGTTAGCGCCGAGGTTTGCCGCGTGATTCGCCTCAGNGACGTCACCTATTTCTATCCGCGCGCGTCCTCCCCGGCCCTGAGCGAGCTTTCCTTGCAGGTACCGGCCGGGCAGTTCTGCGCCGTGATTGGGGCCAACGGCTCCGGCAAGTCCACGCTTTGCTCGGCGCTGGCCGGTTTCGTGCCCCATTTTTANCGCGGNAACCTGACGGGCCACATNGAGGTNGCCGGGATCGATGTGGCNGGGTCATCACTGGCCCAACTGGCCGGCACGGTGGGTCTGGTCTTCTCCAACCCNTTTAACCAGATCACCGGGGCGCGTTTCACCGTGCGCGAGGAAGTGGCCTTCGGNCTGGAGAACATGGGTATCCCGCTGGCCGAGATGGGACCACGGATCGACGAGGTGCTNCGCTTCGCCCGCCTGANNGANCNGGCCGACCAGTCGCCCTATGCCCTCTCGGGCGGCCAGCAGCAGCGGCTGGCCATCGCTTCGGTTCTGGTGATGCGGCCGAAAGTGCTCGTCCTCGACGAGCCCACCTCGCAGCTCGATCCCATCGGCTCGAAAGACGTTTTCGCCGTCCTGCGCGATCTGGCGGCAACAGACGAAGCTACCGTCTTCCTGGCCGAGCAGAAGCTGGAGTGGGTGGCCACGTTTGCCGATCGGGTGCTGGTGCTCCACGAAGGCAAACTGGTGGCCGACGGGACGCCGGGCGANATTCTCGCCTCCCCGACGCTGCAAAAGTACGGGCTTGAGCCGACCCGCTATACTCAGGCCGCGCGCGCCGCCCAGGCCGCCGGCTGGCGCGCCGANGAGACCGCGCTGCCNGTCACGCTGGAGCAAGCCGTGGAGTTCTTCCGATGAATGTAGCGATTGAGGAAGTCAGCTTCACTTATCCCGGCGGAGTCGAGGCGCTGCGCGGCGTCTCCATTCACATCCGGCCGGGCGAGGCGGTGGCGATCATCGGCGAAAACGGCGCGGGCAAAACGACTCTGGTCAAGCACATCAACGGTTTGCTGAAGCCGTCGCGCGGCCGCGTCACGGTCGGCGATTGGGATACCCGCGAACATAGCGTGGCCAAGATGGCTGCGCGGGTCGGCTTCGTTTTCCAGAACCCCGATGACCAGATCGTGGAACGGACGGTGGGCGACGAGGTCGCCTTTGGGCCGCGCCAGTTGGGCCAGCCGGCCCCGGACGCGCTGGCCAATGCCACCGCCGCGCTGGAGATGGTCGAACTGGCGAGCGAGGCCAAAACGCACCCCTATGACTTGACCGCGCCACAGCGCAAACTGGTAACGCTGGCCTCGGTGCTGGCGATGCGCACGCCGATCGTCATCTTCGACGAGCCGACGATGGGCCAGGATCCGCGCGGCGTGGAACTCATCGGCACCATCATCGAATCCCTGAAGGCGGAACAGCGCACCGTCATCATCATCACCCATGATATCGATTTCTGCGCCGCCCACTTCGAACGCGTTGTAGCCATGGCCGACGGCCGCGTGCTGGCCGACGGACCGGCGGCCGAGGTGCTGGCCCGCGCCGACCTACTGGCCACGACCAACGTCGAGCCCCCGCAACTGGTCCGGCTGGCCCAGGCCATCGGCTTGTCCGTCTCGCCCCTAACGGTGGAGGAGTTTGTCGCCGCCTTGCGCGACCGCAGCGGCGCGGCCGAGCATTAACCCGCCGCGCCCTCACGCAGCGGGGCCTGATATGGCTATCTCATTCAACTTTGATCTTATCCTTTACTCGGAGTTCTCATGGTAATCGTCCTCGGCGATATTCTGGCAGACTACGCGATTCGCATTGAACGGCTTGAGATTCATCCCAAGGACTTGCAGCGCGTCTCATACCTGGGCCTGGGGCCGGGCGGTGCATGCAACGTCGCTATCATGGCCTCGCACCTGGGCCTCGCGGTGAGCGCGCTGGGCGAGGTGGGCCAAGACCTCTTCGGCGAGATCGTCCTGGAAGGCCTTATGGCCGAAGGGGTTGACGTGTCGCGCGTTGCCGTCACGCCCGATGCTCGCACGCCGGTAGCGAACGTGCTGGTCGATGAACAGGGCGAGCCGGCCTATCTCGGCTTTCCCGGCAGCCTGCAGATCATGGCCCTGCTGGACGAGTGGCGACCATTCATCGCCGGAGCCGAGGCGCTCTATGCCGATGGTTGGGTCGACCAGCCGGGTGAAGCGGACATCATCATGGAAGGATTGCGGGTGGCGCGCCAGGCAAACGTGCCAACTTTCTTTGACCCCGGCCCCGGCAATCCGAAAGTTGACAACGCCTGGCACACCGAGGCGGCGGCCATTGCCACCGTGCTGCTGGCGACGGAAGAGGAAGCGCGGCGACTCTCCGGCGAGAACGATCCCGTCAATTCGGCGCGGGTATTGCTGGCCCGCGGCAGCCGGCTCGTGGTCATCAAGCGCGGCATGGCCGGCTGCTTCCTGCTGACCGAAGACGACCTCCACATCGCGCCGGGCTTGCCCGTGGTGGCGCTCGACGCCACCGGCGCGGGCGACAGCTTGGCCGCGGCCGTCATNTATGGTTATNTAAATCAGTTCNAGCTTCAGGCGNTGGGTGATCTGGCCAACGCGACCGGCGCGGCCAAAGTCCTCAAGCTCGGCACGGGCCACAACATGCCCACCGTCGACGAGGTCAACGCCATGTTGCGACGCTTCGGCTCCGANGTGGCCCTACGNCCGGATGTCAAAAGCGCCGGCAGCGCCTAACCCACGATCAACTGAACGCCCAAAAGCAACAGAAAGATCAGCACCAGCTTGCGAAAGAAAGCCGCTTCCACAAAGCGGCAAAGGTAAACGCCCAACGCCTGCCCAACCAANAAGGCGGGCACGGCCAGCAAAGCCATGCGCCATACATCCTCCGTAAAATGGCCGCTGACGCCATGCCCGACCACCAGAAAGATGCTGACGATTAGAAAGTAGGTTTGCAGGTTGGCGCGAAACTGGTCGGCCGACCAATCCCGCGCGGNGGCATACACGACGACCGGCGGCCCCCCGGCATTGAAAGCGCCGCTGAGAACGCCGGAGCTGAAGCCGGCCAGATAGGCNCAACCCGGATGGGCCAGGGGCGGTATCACCAATCCAAAAAGATTTAAGACGGCATAGGTAAGGAGTATGACCCCTAACGCGGCGGTGATGAGGCCCGAATCCACCCGGGCCAACAGCAGGATACCCAGGGGGATGCCCACGATCGCCGGCGCGACGAGACGCATCAGGTCGCGCGGGGTCGCGTGCTCGCGCAGGCGGACGGCATTGAGCAAAGTCGCCAGCGTCCCCACCAGGGCAAACACCGGCGTGGCCGACTGTATGCCGATCAGCATGACGAGTAGCGGCATGGCGATCAGCGCGCCCCCAAAGCCGAGAACTCCCTGGATGAGCGCCGCGAAAAATACGACAATGGCGATGAGCATCAACGTTCGTAGCAGATGAACTGCTGTCCCAGACCCCCCAGCGCGTGAGGATCGAAATACACGGCGTTCAGGTGCATGTCGACGGCCGGGCTAAGCAACTCGCCCTCGACCAGGCTACTGAATGGCTGTCCGCCCAACAGCCGGTGGGCCACAGTCAGATAGAGCCGGTCGAGCATGTCATCGGCCAGCAGCAAGTGGTGGACGCGCGGCCCGGTGGCCATGTAGATCGTCCGGTAGCCCAGGTTGCCCAGCGCGTCGATTGCCTGGCGGCCGGCCACGTCCTGGTCTCCGGCCACTATAACCTGCCCGGCCTCATCCTCCAGTTTGCGCCGGCGCGATGCGTCGGCCGCGCCGTTGGTGATCACGATGACCCGGCGGCCCGACTGCGTTAGAAACGGCGGGATGGGAAAATCGAGGCTGCCGCTGACGACGGCCAGGTCAGGATAGGCGGACAACCCACGCTCGGTGCGCCAGCGTTGCAAGTCCTCGAAGCGCGGCTCGTCGTAGATGCGCAGGATCTCCTGCGCTTTGCCCTCGGCGTAATCGCGCAGGTAGCGACCGCTGCTGATGATCACGTCGGCCTGCACGGCCAGCTCCTGAAATAGCCGCCAGTCGCGGTCATTCGACGTGTCTTTCGGCACCATCATCCCCTTTCCGCCGGGGCGCGGAATGGCGATGCGGCCGTCGATACTGGTGACGTAGTTGGTATAGACAAATGGACGCTCGCGCTCCTCGCCAATGCGCCGCAAATCATGGCCCAGATAGAGGCCGTTCAGGTCGACTTCTTGCGCGGGCATCGGGTACAGCTGCCATATCGTTTCGGTGACCATTATCCCTCCGCTATTGTCTGATTGGCTGGCGGCAAATGCACGATGAATTCTGTCTGCCCCAGTTGCAAACGGAAACCGTCCTTGAGCATGTGGACCGCCGCGACCTGGNCATCATTGACCCACGTCCGGCGGCTGCCCAGATCATAAATGAGGTAGCGGCCGCTCTCCCGCCGGATTTCCGCGTGTTGCGGGGCCAATCCGGGCAGGACGATGTCGTTTTCCGGCGCGCTGCCGATACGCGTGACGTCGGCGCGGAGCGCGCGACGCTCACCGGTTGCCGAGGCCAGCCAGGCGGTGACGATGGGCCGGGCGGCCGGGGGCGTCTGGGGGCGCGGAGCCACGGCCGGCGGGGACGGGTTGGTCGCGCCCGAGACCGCCGGCGCCGGACGCGGCGCGGCCACTCGAGGAGGCGCGTCAAGAGCGTCCAGCCTCATTTCGAGGCCGCCGAAGACGCCGGCAAAAAGGTTGTAGAACACCGCCCCGAGGAAAGCCGTCAGACCCGTCAGCAGCATGCCCGCGGCGGCTGTGCCCAGCGTGACCGCCAGGACGAGCGTCAGCTCTTGTCCCGACAGAGCCGCCAGCCGGGCTTGCGTGTCGCCGAGGGACAGCGCGGAAGCCAGGTCAATCGTGATGCCGTCGGTCAGCGGCAGCGGAATGGTTATCTGCAAGCCGGCGAGCCAATCGCGAAGGCCAAGAACGACCGCGCGCGCCAGCCAGCCTAGCAGCGCGCCGGGGATCAGCCACGCGCCCAGACCTAGCAACAATCCATACAGTAGCGCCCCCATCGGGCTGATTCGTCTTATCGCGTATCGCATGTGATTATCTTATCCGATCGGCCGGCCGGAGCGCCACTCTCGCGGCGGATCGCCGGCCAACCAGGCATCCGTTATTATGGTTCCTCGGCCGTTATCGATAGCTCGACTACTTCCAGCATTGCCTCGCAAGCGGACGGCGGGCACGTTTCGCTGCCGATGACGGCCATGAACACCGTGATTTGGCGCACNTTTTCTATGTCCACNCCCGGCAGAGCCTCTGCAAACTCTCGGCCCAGCGGCAATTCCACCTGCTGCCAGACCTCCGTCGTATAGCGCTCGTTCACGGCGGGGCCAGNCACCGGCANGGGAATGATGCCCCANAGATCGCTGTCCGCNGCCGANCCATCGAGCCACACCGACGCGCCNACGGGNTCGCCGTTGGCGTCTTCGTAGCGCAGGATGATGGCCGCCCGGCCCTCTGTCCGCGTTTCCGTCGTGCCGGCCAGGCGAAAACGGCCGCGAAAGACCAGGCCCTCGGCGGGGAAAGTCAGCACCACGCGCTGCGCGAGGCGCGACATCCCCGGCCCGCGCCGCGCCAAGCGAAGAGATTGAGTGTCCGTCTCGACGGTGGCCGGGCCAACCTCCACCTCGGCCGCCGACCCACGCGATTCCAGCGTCCAGCCATTGGCCCAATCGTCGGTGAAAGCGCCGTTCTGGATGAAATTGACCTCAGGCCCAAAAGCCAACGTCGGGGTTATGATAACGCCAACGACTGTCGGCAGGGGAGTGATGGTGGCCACGGCCGTCGGCGAGCCTTCCACGGTGGCCGTCGCTTGCGGAGGCGTCGCGCTAGGCGCGAGCGTGGGCCGGCTAGTGGGGGCCGGCGCGGCTGTCGCTGTGTCGCTCGCTATGACGACGGCGGACGGGGCCGGTTGGGTCGAGGGCGTGGAAGTGGTCCGTCGCGCCGGATAAAGCAGCGCGTAGAGGAACGCCGCGGCGGCGACAACCGCAAATANCAGTNNGAGTAGCCAGGNCCACAACCGCCGGTGCTTGGCCGGAGCGGCGGCCGCGCTACTGCCGGGAGGGTTGCCGGCCGATTCGCCGCGCGAAGCGGGCTGTTGCGGCGACGCGCTGTTCGCGGGACTGGAAGGTGGAGGTTGTGGCTGAGGTGGATTAGCGGGGCGCGGTGGCGTCGCAGCTGGCGGCGTTGGCGCAATGAGTTCCCGGCAAACTATGCATATCCGCGTTCCGGGCCGATTCGGGTGTCCGTTTGGGCAGTAGACGGGTTCCATGCGCTAACTCCGGGGCGCTCCGGTTGCGTGTCGGCCGGGGCAGCAATTCCTCTCAGCCGGTCTTGAAGCGCAGGAGCACGCGACCTAACCGGATCTCGTCGCCATCCTGCAAGGGGTGGACCTCGCCAACTGGAACCTTTTGCTTGTTGAGAAATGTGTAGTTGACCGAATTAAGGTCCTCTATAAAAAATTGATTGCCTGCTCGGGTGATCTGGGCGTGCCGCCGCGAGACGCCGCCTTCCTCGCCCCCGAAGGGCACCAGGTCAACATCCGGGTAACTGCCGCTGGCAGGGTCCACGCGACCGATCACGTAACTGTCCTGTCCAGGGACGAGAGACAGGATGTTGCCCGCGGGCAACACCAACAGGCGGGGGATGAGCACGGGCTCGGGCTTGCTGTCGGGCTCGATATCGTCATAGCTGACGACGAGCGGGGCCGGAGCCTCGCCCAGGAGACGCCCGCAATGGTCGCAATAGATATCGCCCGCGCGAACGATCGCGCCGCAGTGGGGACAGGTCCCTGCTGGCAGCGGCGAGCCACAGCTATCGCAAAAAGCCGCTCCCTCCTGCGCCGGGGAGCCGCAGTTCGGGCAGTTGATCGTGTTCATACGCTCCTTCCTCGCAAATTCATCGCCAGGGCGATGAGTGTCGCCATTATACCCCAGTCTTAAACCAGTTCGACCCGGCTCAGGGAGAACTCAGTTCGATGAGGATCACGCTGCAATTGTCCTCACCGCCGGCCTCGTTGGCGGCCGCGACGAGCGCGTCGCAAGCGGCCTGGGGCGATGCCTCGGCCATGCAGATGCGCTGGATGACGTCATCAGTCAGCATGCCGCTCAGCCCGTCGGAGCAGAGCAAGAGTCGGTCGCCGGCGGCCAATTCTACGTCAATCAGGTCTACCACGACTTGCGGCTGGTCGCCGACGGTGCGATAGATGACGTTGGCCTGGGGATGGTTGCGAGCCTCCTCGCGGCTGATCTGATTGGTTAACACCAGGCTCTCCACGAGCGAGTGGTCGACGGTCAGTTGGTCAATGCCGGCGGCGCTGACGCGATAGGCGCGACTATCGCCCACGTGGGCGATCAGGGCGCGATTGCCGGCCACAAGCGCGGCGACCACCGTCGTGCCCATCTCATAGCCGGCCCCATGGGCCCATTCGAAAATTCCGGCATTGGCGCGCTGGATGGCGCTGATCAGCCACGCACTCGAGTCGAGCTGCGCTTCGGCGGCGTCGACCGCGCTCGGCAGCCATTCGGCGGCTGCCAGCCGGGCCAGGTGGCGCACCAGCATGCCGCTGGCGATCTCCCCGCCTTCGTGCCCGCCCATGCCGTCGGCCACTACGTATAGCCCGGCTGCGCGGTAGGTTGAGCGGTTGGCGCAGAGGAAATCGAGCGCCAGCAGGCTGTCTTCATTCGCTTCCCTTTTTCGCCCGACGTCACTCCGCCGGCCGACC
>JAACJX010000183.1 GCA_014237545.1 Ardenticatenia bacterium
AGGATGGAGAGGGAAAGTGAGAAGGCAACCAGGGTCCATTGCACCGGGCCTTCGAATACCTTTTCCGGGTTTCCATCGGCATCTTTGTTGGCTTCTTCCTGTAGGGCAACTTCGGCCGAGAAGAGCAGGCTTTTGATCCCAAGGCCGAGCGCATCCCAGAGCAAAGTCAGGCCGCGCAAAAAAGGGATTCTGGCCAGACGGCCGCCATAGATGCGAGTGTCGAGCGGTTCGGTGTGAACGACAATGTTACCCTGGGGGTCGCGAACAGCTACGGACAGGGCGCGCGACCCGCGCATCATAACGCCCTCGATGACGGCCTGCCCGCCATAGTTAACCGACGTAAATTGAACAGGTGTCGGGGAATCCCCGTTTGCCGAAGGTTGATTCATCAACATTGATACAATTGTACCTTGCCCGGGAGACTCCGACTATGGAATGCCCGGTATATTGAACGGACGTTAACTCAGATAAGGGCGATTATGATGAGCAGAATCCACCCGATGCCCAGGTAAATGCTAAGCCAACCCAACGCGCCGCCAAACCCNGCCTTNCCGCGGCCGCTCTGTTCCAGTACAGCGGGCAGNTTGAGATACCATGANGCTCGCTGACCCTGGCGCAAAGCCATAAATCCCAGGATCATGGCCGGCAATATGCCCAGTAATACNGANAGGGCGATNGTGAGCGGCGTNAATGTGGCGCGAATGCTGNCCAGTAATCCCGCNTCGCCCTGGGAGAGNANNGCGGGAAGAACCAGCACCAAAAGCGGAACAGCATTGAGNGCCAGTCCAATCAGGCCGTAAGTCAGGCTCGAATTTGCCGACTTGCTGGCCTTTTCACGCATTTCGGGCTGGACGGCCTCGAGGGTGAGCGGGCGGCCGCAATTGGGGCAAAATGCGCTGCCGCGCAATGTCGGCGCGTAACACACGTTGCACATCGTGACGAATCCCGACCGGTCCGTAAATATTTGGGGATCGACCTTCAACTCCAGGAGCATGTTCTGCCGGTTCTTCACCAGGACGCCGGGGTTATCGGGGATGGCAATCGGTTCATCCAGGGACGGGCCGACAGGCTGGGCCGGGTCATCCACAGCGACGAGAGCGGATGGCTCATCTTCTACCACGGCCGGAAGCGATGTCTCCGGCGCGCCGCCGGATAGGAGCTTGCGCGCCTTGGTGCTCAGTTCCTGCCTCTTGGCCTTGTTGGCCTGGACGCGTTGGAGGTCTACCCACTGCATCGTTGCGTTGGCCTGAATGCGACCGCCGTCGCGCACATACGAGGCAATAAGCTGGAGCAATTCTCGCGCTTTCTCAAAGTCGGGTGCGTCTAATTCGAGCTGGCTTGTTCCTTCAAATGTCCGCACGCGGGCCACCACCTCTTGCTTCTGCAGGCCCAACCATTTAGACACCGTGGCGACAATGACGCCACTTTCCTCGTTATAGGTCTGCAGGGTAGCGCCCATGTTGGCTAAGGCGAACAGGGCGCTCCGCATCACAACGGTGGAATTGACCGGGAATGCTCTTACTTCTGTAACCGTCATAGTAGGTATGATTATA
>JAACJX010000184.1 GCA_014237545.1 Ardenticatenia bacterium
ACTAGAGGGCACGCCTAATGCCGAACGCGAAGAGGTATCGGGCGTTTTCCAGGTCCAGGGTCGGGCTGAGCCTCTCGTGGAAGAGATGGCCGAGGCTGATCTGCTCAATATGCCGGACGATCCCGATGAGGCGATGGCCTGGCTGGAGGGGCTGGCCCGCGGCGGCCACCCCGCGCCCAAGCCGGCTGAACTCGCCGTTGCCGGAGAAGAACTCGCGCCCGAGGAGCAGAGCGTCGATTTACCGGAAAGCGTGGCGATGACTGCTGGGGTGACTGAGGACGAAACGATTGGCCTGCCAGAGGTCGAGATATTTATCGATTCCGATAACGAGGTCATTACTATCGATACAGACCTGGAGGATTCGACCGGGCAAGATGTGGACGAGGCAGTCCAGGATTGGCCCGAGGCCCTTGAAGACGATAGGACCCCGTCAGAGGAGTTATCGGAACACTTCAGCGTTGAGATCGAGGCGATAGCCGAACCGTCCGGCAATGTGGTCGTCGTTGAGGATGCACCCGTCGAGGAGCTGGCATTCGAGGAAGAAGGGCAACCATCCTTTGTTGATCAGCAGGACTACGAAGATATCCTGGCGGACGTTGTGGTTTCGGCGGACAGCGATGCGCCCTTAACCGCGGATGAACTGGCGGCTGATATTCCCGAGATCATCACCGCCGAAGACATAACCGACCATGCCGAAGAGCAAGGCGCGGATGAAGAGCAGATCGGCGAATCACTGACAGAAACAAAGCCGCCGCTGCCATCATGGCTCGATTTGCTAAAACCGCTTGATTAAAACACCCCCACACGGGGTTTGGCACATTTATTGAACTGGAGCTTTTAAATGGAACAAACGTTGGTATTGGTGAAGCCGGATGGCGTGCAACGCGGGCTGATCGGCCAGATCATCACGCGCCTGGAGCGCCGCGGGCTCAAATTAATCGGCATGAAGTTCATGCAAGTTTCGACGGAACTGGCCTCGACTCACTATGAAGCCCATGTGGGCAAGCCGTTCTATGAGGGACTGGTAACGTATATCACCTCCAGCCCGATCGTCGCCATGGTATGGGAAGGAAAGGACGCGATTCAGATCGTGCGCACGACGATGGGCGCCACAAACGCCGCCGCGGCCGCCCCGGGCACGATTCGCGGCGACTTCGCTGTGGAGATCGGCCGCAACCTGGTCCACGGCTCTGATGGTCCGGAAAGCGCGGCGCGCGAGGTGTCACTTTTCTTCAAGTCGGAGGAACTCGTCAACTGGAAACGAGAGACTGACCTTTGGATTCGCGAATAGAGCAAATCCTCGCTTTTCTGCACAANTAAAAAAGGGGCCCCTCGGGGTCCCTATTGCATTCTGATAACCACGCGTCCTTTGTGCCACAAGGACTCCAGATCGTAATAAGCGCGCTTCTCCACGTCGAACAGGTGGACCACNACATCGCCAAAGTCGACCAGTATCCAGCCGTCGGCCGGGGTTCCTTCNACGCCCTTCGGCATCCGCTCGCCTTGCGTCTTGGCCTCGTATTGCACAGCCTGCNTCAAGGCCCTGAGTTGAGGCTCNGACTCACCGCTACATATGACGAAGAAATCCGCAAAGACAGCTTGAGAGTGAATATCCAGCACGAGGATGTCGACGCCCTTTTTATCCTGNAGCGCGTCGACCAGTAAGTGGGTTAATTCAAGACCTTCCAGATAGCACCTCCAATNCTTTGTAATAGAGCCGCATTGTAGCNTGTTTGNCGCTNGCTGACCACAGGCAAGTTGCCCCCNCGGCCGCCCCGGGTTAGACTTCTCCCCACAGTATCGGAAGTGAAGGCTGCCATGTTCCCTTTTCTAAACCAACCCGCCCGCGATGACCGCTCCGTCTGGAGCGTCAGCGAANTGACCGCCTACATNCGCGAGATGTTCGAGCTTGACTACCGCTTGCAAGAGGTNGAGGTCACGGGCGAGATATCTAACTTCACACGCGCCGCCTCCGGCCATCTGTATTTCACGCTCAAGGACGGCGCGGCGCAGATCAAATGCGTCATGTGGCGCTCCCAGGCCGAGCGGCTNAGGTTCCGNCCGGTTGAGGGCGACGCCGTNNTGGCNCGCGGCCGCATCTCCGTCTACGACGCGGGCGGGGTCTANCAGCNCTACGCNGANCGACTACAGCCGGCCGGCCGNGGTGATCTGGCCGTCGCGTTCGAGCGGCTCAAGGAGTCGCTGGCCGCCGAAGGCTTGTTTGACGGCGAATTTAAAAAGCCAATTCCGCGCCTGCCGCGCAAGATCGGCATCGTCACCTCGGCCGACGCCGCCGCGCTGCGCGACATTCTGAATGTTCTCCAGCGGCGCAACCCTCTCGTCTCGGTTCTCATAGCACCCACGCTCGTGCAGGGCGAGATGGCCCCGGCGCAAATCGTGCGCGCGCTGCGCTGGCTGGATGACCGGGATGACGTCGATACGATCATCATCGCGCGCGGGGGCGGCTCAATCGAGGATTTGTGGGCGTTCAATGACGAGCGCGTAGCCCGCGCCATCTTCGCCGCCCGCCATCCGATTATCAGTGGTGTCGGGCACGAGACCGACTTCACAATTGCCGACTTTGTAGCCGACCTTCGCGCTCCCACGCCCTCGGTCGCGGCCGAGTTGGCCGTACCTGATCTCTCC
>JAACJX010000012.1 GCA_014237545.1 Ardenticatenia bacterium
GTCAAGGACAATCACTCTGCTATCGACTTATACAACTCCCTGGGCTATCAAAGCATCGCCAATATGTCCACCTGGTACGCCACGGCTTCCCGGATTCGCGAGATTCCGCCGGTGCTTGCGGGCCAATCCGAGCCGGTGATCGAACTGTTGTCTGATCGTCGCTGGCGAGAGGCATACGAGCTGGACACAGCCCACGTTCAGGCGGACCTCAACTGGCCCGAACCGCTGGCAACTGACGCTTACCGTCGTACGTTCTGGCAGAAAGCGGGNGACTTTTTCAATGGACGGCAGAGCGAGACGTGGTCTACGGTCGATCCGCAGGGCCGCCTGACCGGCCTGGCATCCATCTATGGTGAATGGGGTCGTAGCTNTTATTTGACTGTGCGTGTGCGGCCCGATCAATTGGAACATCTGGAGCGGCCTCTTCTGGCCAAGGCCATTCGCCGGTTGCGCTACCTGCCACGCCGCAACGCGCGCATTGACCATCCGGAAGCAGATGAGCTCATGAACACGCTTTTACAAGAATCAAACTTTTCGGTCCAGCGAACGCTTACTCATATGCGCTTGGACGTTACCCGGTAACGGGATGGGGGTGCGATTATGGCAACCACAGAAGAACGCTTGCAAATTTTNAAGATGATTGAAGAGGGNAAAATCAGCGCGGCCGAAGGGGCCGAGCTCTTGCGCGCGCTGGATACCAAAGGCGATAAACCGCAAGCACAGGAACCCTTAAAGGGGGCCAGTGCCCCTCGCTGGTTTCGCGTACGGGTGACGGATGTCAACACAGGCCGCAATAAGGTGAACATCAACATCCCTATGGGGTTGGTGAACGTGGGCATCAAAATGGGTGCGCGGTTTGCCCCTGAAATCGAAGGTGCCCAACTTGAGAACATCCTCGAAGCAGTTCGCAGTGGCCAGCAAGGCAAGGNAATGGATATTACCGACGATGAAGACGGCGAACGCGTCGAGATCTTCGTGGAATAAACGGGAAAGAAGCCGCAAATTTAGAAAAAGGCGCTTGACGAGCGCCTTTTTTATGTGGTATTCTGTTTGATGGGCCACGGCCCTAAACCATGTGGAGGTGCGCGATCATGCAAGTTCAAATGAATAGCATTGTTCAAATAATCAGCGATTTCGCGCGCNTATCCGCTCTCCCTCGCTAACGCTTCCAATTCCCTCACTTCAATTGAAAAGCGTCCAAGTGCGGCCTGAGCCGCTTTGGCCGGCGCGTCATCGCTCAGTCCAGGCTTTTAGCCTGCTCTATTCCCTGTTCCTACTTCCAGTTTGACGCAACCAATTGATGTTGGGCAATAAGATGGACAAATACGAAGCGTACGAGAAATATAGCGAATTTGAAGATTTAGCCCTGGCGCATTTGAATGGGCGGGGCAGTCGCCGGCAGGACAGAAAAAAGAAGAAACCCTCGGTGGGTTTGTCGGCCATGACGGATTTCGTCGATGATGCCGCGGCCTGGGTCCCGACATATGCCGCCTCGTTGGATCCAAAACACCACGAGCGGCAATGGCTCATCGACTCACTGGCCACCTTCTATCAGGACAATGTCCTAACCGACGTTACACGGAGGGTAAAGGGTGGGAAAGAAGCCAATGTGTACTGTTGCACGGCCCACCCCGCGACGCAAATAGACCTGATCGCCGCGAAATTGTATCGGCCGCGGATGTTGCGAACATTGAAAAACGACGCAATCTATAAATCGGGTCGGCAATTGCGGGGCGAAGATGGAAAAGAGTTGAAGGGCCGGCGCGAAAAGCTGGCGCTGGCGCAGAAAACAAACTTTGGCAAACATTTGGATATGGTCTGGTGGATCAATAACGAGTTCTCGGTACAGCAAAAGCTATTCGCGGCCGGCGCGAATGTGCCTCGTCCTATTGGGCATAACGGCAATACGATCCTGATGGANTANGTNGGCGATGAATGGCTGCCGGCGCCAACCCTCAGCGACGTTTCGCTTGACCGGGAAGAGGCGCGGGATATATTGCAAACCGTGNTAANGAATATCCGNCTGATGCTGGATAACCACTTTGTNCATGGTGATCTGTCCGCGTTCAACATCCTGTACTGGGAAGGGNCTATNTCGATAATCGACTTNCCGCANGTTGTGGATGCGCGAACCAACCCNCATGCCCAATCNTTATTGAAGCGNGATGTGAAGCGTGTGTGTGACTACTTCGCCAGATACAAGGCATTCGCCGATCNGGANGTGATCAGCCGTGAGATGTGGCTGTCCTATATGGGNAGCCTCTANNTGNGGNCGGGGGATGGNAATCCCATTCCCTGNCCCGTTTTTCCAACGNAGGAGAGATTAATTGGCAGTCAGCGCAAAAGGGAAAAGAAAGGTCAATGTTCAAGGCCGTCAATATTTCTGGTACGTGGCCGATAACGAGCCGGTGGCTGTTCCGGACCAGGGCTTTATCCGACCTGAAGAACCGGCGCGATTTTTGCACATTATTTCATCCAACAAGCAGCTCATCGTTCATTACCGAATTCCTCAAGCAGGAGAACCGGCCGCCGTTCTTCTAGTCGAAGGCCCGTCATTCCCCCGCTCTCCGGGTGCCAGGCGCGTGGAAGTGCCGCGCTGGCGTCACGACAGCAAGCCATATCCCACGGCCGATTTCGTCCGACGGCTGATCGGCTGGTGCATGGGTCTGGATTGACCAACCCCTGTGCGACTTAGCGGGGCAAAGTCCGTAAAGAGTGGCAAGATGACCACTTACNAGCAGGCGCTCTCCGCTTATGGCTCACGCGCCAAAACACTTATCCGTCCGCTCGTGATATGCGTGGCCATCATCTGGATACTGGAGCTATTCGATCGCCTTTTCCTCGGGGGGTCGATGGACACCCTGGGCATCATNCCCCGTCAGNTTGTCGGCCTGCGCGGGGTGGTCCTTGCCCCGCTCCTCCATTCAGGCTTTGGCCACCTGATGGCCAATACCATCCCTTTTCTTGTGCTTGGGTTTTTGCTAATGCTGAGGCATCGGGCTCACATCGTCGCCATTACGACAATCGTTCTCCTGACTAGTGGTCTGGGCACCTGGTTGATAGCCCCAACCAACACCATCACCATAGGCGCGAGCGGGTTGGTTTTCGGTTATTTCGCCTTTCTGGTGGTCAACGCGTGGTATGAGAGAAGCGTGGGAGCGATTTTGCTCGCCAGCGCGGTGATCCTTGTGTATGGCGGGTTGATCTGGGGAATATTCCCATCGGGAAATGGCATTTCGTGGCAAAGCCACTTCTTCGGTCTGGTGGGCGGTGTGATCGCCGCCCATCAACTCAACCGTCCAATCGGTCAGTAGGCCGGCCGACG
>JAACJX010000483.1 GCA_014237545.1 Ardenticatenia bacterium
GCATCAGGTTCACCGCCGTCAGCAGCGTCCAGCCCCCCGCCTGGAACACGCCGAGCATCGTCTCGTTGGACTGCGATTGGGCCAGAACCCCCGCGCCGGTGGAGAGGCCGCTCGCTCCGGTCAGCAGCACGGTCAGCATCAGCACCGTCGGGATGACGATCTCGTTGGCCGGAATGGCCACCACGTAGGCCAGCAGAATCACCCCGTTCAGCCCCAGCAGCAGGCCGATCGGGTTCAGCCAATCCACCAGGTAGGCCGCCACCGGCTGCCCGCCCACCGTCACGTTGGCCACCAGCCAGATCACCGCCCCGGCCGGCGCGGCGAANACGACCGCCCGCCACAGCACGTAGATCGTCCGGTCCACGAACGACGTGGCGATCGTCTGCCGGATGCGCGGCGGCCGGTAGGGNGGCAGCTCCAGGCTGAACGTCGACACCTCGCCNCGCAGCATCGTCCGCGACAGNAACCACGACACGCCGAACGTGAGCGCCACGCCCAGCACCGCCACGCCTACCACCGCCGCCGCCGAGACGAACCCGGCCAGCCACGCCGGCGCCAGCCCGCCGATGAAGATCGTGGCGATNAGGATCTGCGTCGGCCAGCGGCCGTTGCACAGCGCGAAATTGTTGGTCATCATGGCGATCAGCCGCTCGCGCGGGCTGTCGATCACCCGCGTGGCCACCACCCCGGCCGCGTTGCAGCCGAAGCCCATCATCATGCTCAGCGCCTGCCGGCCGTGNGCCCCCGACTTGCGAAANGCGCTGTCCAGGTTGAACGCCACCCGCGGCAAATAGCCGAANTCNTCCAGCAGCGTGAACAGCGGGAAGAAGATCGCCATCGGCGGCAGCATCACGCTGACCACCCACGCCGTCGCCAGGTACATNCCGTCGATGAGCACCCCCGACAGCCACCACGGCACGCCCAGCGCGTCGGCCGCGCCGTTGAGCCACGGATAGATCGTGTCGATCAGCACGAACGACAGCCATTGCGACGGGTAATTGGCCCCCACGATGGTGATCCAGAACACCAGCGCGAACAGCAGCACCATCAGCGGGAAGCCCCACACGCGACTGGTCACGATCCGGTCGATCGTCCGGTCCAGGTCGAACCGCTCCGCCTCGCCGGGGCGCGTCACCGCCCGGTCGGCCAGCCGCGCCGCCTCGGCATAGATATCCTCCATCAGCTGCTCATGAAACCCCTGCCCGATCTCCCGCCGCAGCCGCGCCGCGGTGGCGAGCAGATCGACGGCCGGCAACGGACCGCCGGGGAGCAGAGGCGCAGGCGCATTTTCCCCGGCTCCCATTCTCCCCTGCTCCCTTTCTCCCTTTCCCCCTTTCTCCTCTGCCCCAATCTCCCCCGCCCGCACCGCCTGAATGATGCTCTCGTCCCCATCCAGCAGCCGCAGCGCCACCCAGCGCGCATTGGGCAGCCCGGGAAACGCCGCCGCCAGCTGCCCCACCACCTCCGCCACCGCCCCCTCCACCGCCGCCGACCGCAGCCGCACCCGGCCGCTCCCCTGCTCCCCTTCCCCCTTTCGCCCTTTCCCCCCTTCTGCCGTTTCCGCCACCGCCCGCAACAACTCCGCCATCCCCACCCCCTNNCGNGCCGNCGNCNNCACCACCGGCACNCNNAGNTCGCGCGCNAGNNGCCGNTCNTCGACCNNNAGNCCNNGCCGCNNNGCCTCGTCCANCAGGTTGAGNCANANNACNNCNCGNNCGGTNATCTCCAGCACCTGCAAGACCAGGTTGAGGTTGCGCTCCAGCCGCGTCGCGTCCACGACGACGAGGGTCACGTCCGGCCGGCCGAAGAGGATGAAGTCCCGCGCCNCTTCCTCGTCCAGGCTGGTCGACAGCAGCGAGTAGGTGCCGGGCAGGTCGACCAGCTTGTAGCGCGCCCCGCCGTAGACAAAGCCGCCCTCGGCTCGCGCCACCGTCTTGCCCGGCCAGTTNCCNGTGTGCTGCCGCAGCCCNGTCAGCGCGTTGAAGACGGTGCTCTTGCCCACGTTGGGATTGCCCGCCAGCGCCACCACGTAATCGGCGTCGCTCATGTCGATGCCCAGCCGCTCCAGCCGCCCCGCCCCGCCCAGCGGGCAACCCGCGCAGGAAGTGACGAGTTCAGAATTACGAGATACGAGTTCAGAACCACTCCCCTCTGCCGTATCTCGTATCTCGTATCTCGTATCAACCTCTTTTCTGNACTCGTTACTCGTCATTCGTCACTCGTATCTGTTTCGCCTGCTCCGCCCGCAGCGCGATCGTCGCCCCGCGGATGCGGTANGCNGTCGGGTCGCCGCTGGGGCTGCGCAGCTCGGCCGTCACCGCCGTGCCCGGCAGNANGCCCAGGTCCAGCAGCCGGCGGCGCTCCTGCCCCCGCAGCCCGGGGGCCAGCGCCACGACCCGGGCCGTCTCGCCCAGCCGCAGCGCCGCCAGCGGCCGCCCGCCGGAAGCCGCCGCCTCCCCCTCCGCCAGCGGCCGCACGAAGACATTGGCCGCCAGGACCGGCGCCAGCACGTGCTCATCGCCGTTGGTCCAGAAGTGCACCCGGTCCGGCGCCGCCGTCGCGTTGCGCACGATNTGCCCCGGCGCCAGCCCCTCGGCCACCAGCTGGGCGTAGACGATCTCCGGCTCGTCCTCCAGGTGGACGATGCGCCCCGCCTGGTCGGCCGGCAGCGCCGTCAGCGGCACGCCGCCGTGCGGCTCCAGCGCCCCGTCGGGCGGGGGGATGGGGTCGCCGTGGGGGTCGTGGGTCGGGTGGCCCAGCCGCGCAGCCAGCGCCTCCAGCTCGGCCGGCGTCAGCTCGTGCTCGCGCTCCTCGGCCCGCCCGTGCCAGTCGGCCTCGTCGTAGCCCGTCTCCTCGGCCAGATACCGCTCCCACAGCCGGTGGGCGCGGATGACGTGCAGCGCCGCGTCGCGCCCGGCGGGGGTCAGCCGCGGCGTGCCGGCGTCGTCGGCCAGCAGCCCGCCGGCCTCCATCCGGCCNACCAGCGCCGCCGCCTCGTTCNGGCTGATGCCCAGCGCCCCGGCGATGCTCAGCAGCGTCGGCCGGCGGCCCTTCACCTCGGCCTTGTGGATGTGCTTCAGCGCGTCCTCGCGGTAGACCCGGTCGCTCATGCGCCGCGCCCGCCGCCAACGGGCCAGCGCCCCCGCCCGCGGCCACAGCAGCAGCGCCAGCGCCAGCCCGCCGGCCGCCGCGACTCCCAATGCAACGAATGGATCGATCATGGCAATAATTCGATAAGTCTAAAAAACAATTTATCTTATTCTATTCCTCNGGGCGAGGCGTGGGTAGTGACGAATGTCATGATCTTGGGCCGGCTCCGGACGGGATCAGCCCCGCCTCTGCTCCCGAAACGCTAACCGATTGTACGGNTCAGACGACTGGGGCGGCCGTTGGTGGGAAACGGGCGGCCTCCCTTCCCGGTTGCCTGACCCTCTGCTGCAGAAGGGCGAGGTAGCGGCGGCCAAAATGGTTCTACATGGCATCGTTGATTTCGCCGCTGCCTCGCCCCTACCCGATCCCCGCGCTGATTGTACGGGNCAGACGACTGGGGCGGCCGTCGCTGGGAAACGGGCGGCCTTCCTTCCCGGTTGCCTGACCCCTCCTCGTCGCCAACAAAAAGCCCCGCGTTTTCTTCGCGGGGCTGGTGTCGNATAAGGGTGGCGGCTACTCCTCCGGCTCGATGATNGCGTCGTAGTCGCCCGGCTCCACGCCGGGGCCGTAGCGGTAGACGTTGGGCCATGGGATGTAGTTGCTGACGAAGGCCCGCTCCTCGATGAGCTGGTCGTCGGCGTTAAACACGCGGCGCGTCACCGTCACCCGCGCCCCCTCGGCCGCCCAGTCATACTGCTCGGCCGTCCCCGCGGCGATCTTCTCGTCGAACTCCCAGATATCTTCGCTCGGCGCGGGCACGATGTTCTCGAACACCGGCTCGTCCTTCTCCACCCGCCGGCCCATGCTCGTGCTGTAGAACTTGAAGGTCAGCGATTCGAACTCTTCATTGTAATAATTCTCGATCAGCAAATGGTGGGGCGTGTTGTTGATGAACCGGAAGTCCACCAGCGGCGTGAACACCGTCGCGTCCATGCCCGGCCCCTCGCCGTCGTTGTAATAGCCCACCATGTAGCCGTGCTCCCACCGCTNGACGATGGGGAACCCGGCCCAGAAGGCCGTCTGGTAGAGCGNCGTGCTCACCTGGCACACCCCGCCGCCGACGCCCTCGATGGTGCGGCCGCCGATGATGATCAGCCCGACCTCATAGCCGTCCGTCTCGCTGATCGACCCCAGGTAGCGGTTGAACGAGAACTCCTCGCCCGGGGCCACGACCACGCCATAGAAGTTGGCCGCCGCGCGGGCGATGTTGTGCTTGCGCTCGTCGGTGGAGCCGTAGAACCACGTCGTCGTCTCCGTGATCAGCTCGGTGATGCCCAGCTCGACGGCCGTCGCGTCGGAATGGGCCAGCGGCATGATCTCCCGCACGATCAGCGGCACGGCGTGGTTGTCGCTGTTGATCTGGGCCACAAACCGCTGCAGCGTCGCCTCCACGTCCAGCTCGCGTCCGTTGATGTGCGGGGCCACCAGCACCAGCTCGCGCGTGTCGTCGTTGAAATAGTAGCGGGCGTTCTCCGGCTGGCGGTAGATCTGCGTGCCGAACTGGTTGAGCCAGTTGCGGGCGGCGTTCTCGTCCACCTGGAGCCGGTGCGCGGCGCGGCCGTCCTCGCCCACCACCTGCTCAACGCGGATCCACTTGGCCAGTTCCTCCTGCGGCAGCGTCACGCCGCTCAGGTCCAGGTCGTCCAGCGGCTCCTGGAAATAGAACGTCACCGGCGCGGCGATGGTGCGCTCCAGCCGGGCGGCCGTCTCCGGGTCGTCATACGTCGCCGGATAAATGTCGTGGGTCAGCAGCTCCACGCGGGCATCGCTGAAGGAGCTGATCGGCTTCTGCAGCTGCTCGCGCAGGTAAGCGCGGTCAATCGTCCGGCCGATCTGCCCCGCCGCGTAGACGGGGATGCCACTCTCGTTCGTGGTCCACGTGGCGCTGGCCGCTTCGCGCTCAAGCTCAGCCGATACAGTCTGCAACGCGCGGTCGCGCTGTCCCTCGTCGAACACGACGATGGGCGCGATGGCCCGTCCGTAGTACCAGCTCTGGAACGTGTCTTGCAGCCGGCGCAATGGCCCGCCGCTGCGGCCGACGTCGAAGGCGGCCTCGGCCGTGGCCTGCGCGTCGACGACGACGCCCAGTTGCGACGGCGCGAACGGCCACTCCTGGCCGGTGCGCGGGTCGGCCAGCGTCAGGTTGCCCGCGCTGGAATAGGCCGCCGTGTCGCGCAGCGCCGCCGCCGCTTCCTCAAGCGTCAGGCCGCCGATGTCGATCCCCTGCACCGTGACGCCGGTATAGACGCGGCCGCTGTGGTCGGCCCGGTAGAGCGACATGGCCGCGCCCAGCAGCAGCGCCACCAGGGCCAGCGTGACGACCGGCGGGATCAGGAAATACCCCAGCGCGCGCGCCAGGCTCCGGTCCGATCGAGGGCGAGGTGAAATAGCCTGCATAGAAAAATAATACCCCAAATAAAATTCGCGGGCTTCCGCGGAAACCCACAGCATTGTAGCACGCCCGCCGCCGCCCGCGCAGAAAACTCAGGCAGGGCTTATAGATAAATAATCGGCGAAATCTGTGGATTCTTCCCCTCTTACTCCTCCTCCCGCGTCGCCCAGACCAGCTCGTATTCCACCTGCCACGGCTGGCTGCGCACGTCCGCGAACCCCATGCCGGCCAGCAGCGCCTCAAACGCCTCCCGGTCCCGCGTGTGGCCCAGGAAATAGGGCGCGTCCGACCCCTGCCGCCGGCTCACCAGCAGCACCCCGCCCGGCCGCAGCACGCGGGCCATCTCCCGCAGCGCCGCCGCGTCGTCGGGGAGG
>JAACJX010000280.1 GCA_014237545.1 Ardenticatenia bacterium
GGCCGGGCGAGATGTTCGCCACAGCCGGGGCCTTCGGCAACGTGGACGAGAATGAAGAGATGGAGCTCGGCCTGGGCCGTTTTGCTGCCGAGGGACCGCGGGCTTACGTGTTGGGGCGCGGTTGGGCGCAACTGCTGCCGTTCGTCAGCGACGGGAAAGTTACGAATGATGAGTGACGAGTGACGAGTTCAGAACTGCTTCACTGACCTGCCGACACACTGATTACTGTTTACTGGACACTGTCTACTTTCTGATCCGCCAGCCAATGAACTACCATCGCGGCCGCGTCCTCCGGCGCTTCCAGCGTCAGCATGTGGCCGACGCCATCCAGCTCAACGAACGTCGCCGCCGGTTGCAACAATTGCCACAGCGCCCAGGCGTCGGGGAACAGTGTGTCCGACTCGCGGCCGCGAATGGCCAGCGTGGGCCGGCCCAGCCGTGGGATGTCCGCCCACACGTCGAGCGGTGGGTGGGCGTAGAATGCCGCTTCCCATTCCCGCGGAAAGCTGAGCGCGACCTCCCCCGTAGCCGGGTCGTCATGCAGCCCGTCATTGACATAATCCCACAGCGTGTCGTTGGTGAAGGCGGCAAAGACGCTTTTCTCACGGAAGCGGTCGAAGGCGGCCTGGCGATTGGGCCAGCGGTCGCGGCGGCGTAGGGCGGCCAGCACAAACGGCCGCTCGGCTGCGGCCTGCGGGTGGGCGCGCGCGGCGTCGAGCACCGCCGGCGGCAGGAACACCGGCTCGATTAGCACCAGCGCCCGGAAGCGCTCCGGCTCNCGCAGCGCGGCCTTCATCGTCGCCACCGCGCCCAGCGAGTGGCCCACGCCGATGATGCCCTCCAGCCGCTGCTGGTCCAGGAAGCGCAGCAGGTCGTCGGCGATGAGGTTCCAGTCATCGAAGGTCTCCGGCCCGGGGACATGGGGTGCCCCGGGCGATAGGTACCACAGTGGCCGGTGGCGCGCGCCGATGACGTGGTAGCGCTCGGCCAAAGCGGCCAGGAAGCGCCGGAAGCTGCCCGGCGTGTAGGCGTTGGGATGNGAGAAGTGAAGCACGGGGCCGCGGCCGCCGAAATCATCATACGGGATCAGCGGCTCGTTTTCNGGGATAGGCGAGTAATGGGCCGGCGGCTTCTCAGTCATTCCATTCGTTCTCCCATCACCNGCCAACTGATTCGGAGAGATNTCATGGGCCGAGTTTATCCTTTTTCCCACTTGACGTCCGGTCTTTCAAGTCGTAGAGTATAGCTAAGTCATAACAAGCGCCCGCACCGGACGCCTGGTTCTGGCCGATCCATCCTCTGTTAACTCGTCGGGGGGCATTACCGATGGCATGATGATTGGTCTAAACTGAGGATCGAGCGCGACCGATAGGCCGCGCGGTTGGCATTTGGCGAAGGTGGGATTTATGAGCGCGTTACTCTCCGATAGCCCCATTTCATATTATCAACAACTCTATACCATCTTGCGCGATGAACTGAACCACGGCAAGTGGAAGTCTGGCGAGCGCATGCCGTCCGAGGCTGAACTCATCGCCGCTTATGGCGTCAGTCGGATCACCGTCCGCCAGGCCTTCGACCTGCTGGTCAATGACGGGCTTGTGTACCGCCGGCGCGGCAGCGGCACGTTCGTGGCCTCGCGGCCGATTGAACTGGGCCTGAATCGCATCATCAGCTTCACCGAGGACATGGATCAGCGCGGACTGCATCCCGAGACGCGCCTNATCGCCGCCCACACGGAGCCGGCNACGGTCGATATCGCCCACAAGCTCGACATCGAGCCGGGTGCGGAGCTGGCCGTCCTGGAGCGGTTGCGGTTGGCCGACGGGATGCCGATGAGCGTGGAGCGAGCATACCTGGTTCACCGCTTCTGCCCCGGCGTGCTAGGGGGAGATTACGTTCACACGTCGCTGCAAAAGGCCTTGCTGGAGCAGTATGGCATTCGCCTGGCGCGCGCCGTCCAGTCGATCTGGTCGATAGCGGCCGACCAGGCACTGGCCGACACCCTGTCCGTGGCTGCCGGCGCGCCGCTGTTCTACATCGAACGGATCTCGTTTCGGCAGGCCGGCATCCCGGTAGAGTTTCTTCAGATCTATCAACGCGGCGACCGGTACGTGCTCTATAATGAGTTGCGCGCCTGAGCCGGGANCGATGGCGGGCATAGACATCGTCTGCCTGGGCGAGGTACTCGTCGACATGTTCCCGGCCGAAAACGGCCGGCGATTGGCGGACGTTTCCGCCTTCCGGCCGATGCCCGGCGGCGCGCCGGCCAANGTGGCCGTGGCGGCGCGGCGACTGGGCGCGTCATCGGCCTTCATCGGCAAGGTGGGCGATGACGCCTTCGGCCGCATGCTTATCGATAGGCTACGGGACGAGGGCGTTGACACGCGAGGCGTCCGCGTCGACGACGAAGCCCGCACGACGATGGCGTTTATCGCCATGCCGGACCCCCAATCGGCCGAGTTCGTTTTCTATCGTAACCCCGGCGCGGATATGCNCCTGAGACCCGATGAACTCGATGAGGAATTGATTGCCACCGCCGGGGGCTTCCACTTCGGATCGATCAGCCTGATCGCCGAGCCAAGCCGCAGCGCCACCCGGCGGGCCGTCGAGCTGGCGCAGGCCGGCGGCGCGCTGATCTCGTTCGACGTCAACTATCGTCCCAGCCTGTGGCCGGACGAGGACGCGTTTGTGGCGGCCGTCCATGATGCATTATCCTTGGTCCACCTGGTGAAAGTCAATCTGGCTGAAATGGTTCTGTTGACCGGCACTACAAATCTGATCGCCGGAAGTGAAGTGCTCTGCCAAGCCGGGCCTCAAGCCGCTCTGGTGACACTGGATGCGGCCGGCAGTTGGTTCCGCGCCGGCCGAGCGACCGGTCTCGTGCCTGCCTTTAACGTCCGAGCCCTTGACTGCACCGGCTGTGGCGATGGGTTCATGGCCGGGGTCTTGTCACGCCTGGTGGGTGGTCGGTCGGCGGAGCGCCAACGATTGAGCGCCGGCCATCTGCGCGAGGCGGCGCTCTACGGGAATGCCGTCGGCGCGCTGACGGCCACGCGGCAAGGAGCGATGCCCGCGCTGCCTATGGCCGCGGAGGTTGACCAGTTTCTTATAGATAAACAATCTAAAAATGACGCAATTTAAGCACGGGCACCCCCTGAAAATCTGCGTAATCTGTGGGTTTATCCTCATTAGATGACACGCTCGACCGATCGCCGTATGATCGGACAGCCTCATNAAAACCCCTGGCCCGCGCGCCCGCGCGTCGCCTGTACAACCGGAGGATTTTTCATGCGCATTGGTGTAATGACCGTCCTGTTTCAAAAACTCCCTTTCGAGGAAGCCCTCGACAAGGCCAAAGCCGCCGGCGTGACGGCCGTCGAGATCGGCGCCGGCGGCTACCCCGGCAGCCACCACTGCCGCGTCGACAATTTGCTGGCGAGCGAGGGGGANCGGCAGGCGTTCCTCGATGCCATCGAGTCGCGCGGGCTGCTGCTCAGCGCGCTTAGTGTCCATAACAACCCGCTCCACCCCGACGCCGCTGTGGCCGCCAAAGCCGACGCAGAACTGCGGCAGGCGATCCGGCTGGCGCAAGCGCTCGGCGTGCCGGTTGTCAACACCTTCTCCGGCCTGCCGGCGGGCGCGCCTGGCGACGCAACCCCCAACTGGGTGACCTGCCCCTGGCCGCCGGAGTTCCTGCAGATGCTCGATTATCAGTGGAACGAGGTCGCCATTCCCTACTGGCGCGACCTGGAACGGTTCGCCGCCGACCACGGNGTGAAGATCGCCTTCGAGATGCATCCCGGCATGCTGGTCTATAACGTGGAAACGCTGCTGCTGCTGCGCGCGGCGACCGGCCCGGCGCTGGGCTGCAACTTCGACCCCAGCCATCTATGGTGGAACGGCGTCGACGCCGCGGCGGCCATCCGCAAGCTGGGCGACGCCATCTTCCACGTCCACGGCAAGGACTGCTTCGTGGATCAGGCTAACATCCGCGTCAACGGCTGCAACGACCACAAGCCCTATGACCGCATCCTCGACCGGGCGTGGACGTTCCGCAGCATAGGCTACGGTCACGACGCGGCCGTGTGGAAAGAGATCGTCAGCGCCCTGCGGCTGGTGGGCTATGACTACGTCATCTCCATCGAGCATGAGGACGCGCTGATGAGCAACGACGAGGGGCTGGCCAAGGGCATCGCGCTGCTCAAGGAAGTGGTNATCAGNGACCCGCCAGGCGAGATGTTCTGGGCCTGATAAGATCAACGCCAGGAAGCGAAGACGCAAAGGCGCGAAACAACCCTGCCCTTGCGCCTTCGCGCCCTGGCGGTAAATTTGTTTTATGAAATTCGTACAGCTAGATCCGCAGCAATGGCAGGCCGGGCGGGGCTATCGCAAGAACCGGCTGCTGTCGGCCGATGAATTGCGCCAGCCCGGCGCGCTGCTGCAGGTCGTCGAGNTNCCGCCGGGNGNCCACNTCGCNCCCCACAGCCACCGGACGTCGNTCGAGGTCTACGTCGTTCGGCGCGGCGTCTGCGAGCTGGTCGCCAACGGCGCGCGCCACGTGATGCGCCCCGGCGACGTGATNTTGATGGAGCCGGGGGATGTGCACGAACTGTTCAACCGCGGCGAAAAGCCCTTTGAGTTGTGGGTGTTNAAGACGAACGCGGCCGAAGGGGATACTGATTGGCATTGACTGAATTTCTCGAGTCATAATACCTACTACTTTCGGCCCTTCCTCCGTTACCCATAAGCAAATCTTATTCAATAATAGATTAATACCGGCGAGCACAGCCTCGCTGAGCCGGCTTGTCACGTCGCGACTCGTGCACCATACCTGTGGCCGGCATCCATAACCCCGGCTCATCGCGGGCCACCAGAAAAGGAGAATTCAAGATGCGGTCAACGAACTTGCTGGAAAATCTGGAATATCACGACGGCCACCCATATGCCCAACCCCTCTACGTTAGCGAAGACGGGCGGGTGATCCGCTTCATGCTCAAGCCCGGCCAAAGTATCGAGGAGCACAACGCGCCCAGTTCGCCGTTCTATGTAGTAGTCGTGAAAGGGCGCGGTGTATTTTCCGGCGCGGATGGCGACGAGCGGGAATTCGGGCCGAACGACGTCCTCATCTTCGACAAAGGCGAAACCCATGCCGTGCGGGCGCGGGATGAAGAACTTGTCTTCGTCGGCTTCCTCCACGGCGTGGAAGGCACGCGGCCGGGCAAGATCGGCGGGCTGCTGGCGGATGAATGAGCAGGTAGTGGCTGGCTACTTGCGCCAGAGCGAAACGATCTCGGTATGGAACGACTGCGGCGCCATATCCACCGGCTGGAACACCACCGGCCGGTAACCCATCTTCGCCAGCCGTTTGGCATCCTTGGCTAGCGCGCCCACCTCGCCGGTGATGACGACGCGCCGCCGCGGACGCAGCCGCTCCAGAAGCCGGAACGCCGCCGGGGACAGCCCTTCGTCGTCCCGCTGGACGCCCGTTCGCAGCACGACGACGTCCGGTTGCGTCTCCAGCGCCGGGAACACGTCCTCTTCCGCGCCCTCATAGATCGAAATGTTGTCGAAGGCATCCAGGTTCTCGGCCGCGTCGGCCACGGCGTCGGGGATGGGCTCGACGGCGATGACTGATCCGGCGCGGCCGGCCAGCGCCGCCGTCAGCCAGCCCGCGCCGCCGGGGCTTTCCAGCACCACATCTTCCGCCCCGATCTCGGCCAGCTCAAGGATGACCCCCGCCAGCAGCTCGGCCGCGGCCGGGTTAGCCGGGTAGGGGACGCCGGGGGAGAAGCGATACTCCCGCCCGGCGATGGTGCGCAGCAGGTAGGGATCGCCGATGAGCGATGCGGCCGTGCGGTCGGGCAGGACGATGGCCACCGACACGGGAAAATCGACGGCCAGCTCCGGCGGCTCCACATCCTCGGTTTCCAGCGCGGCCAGCAGCTCCTCGTCGTCGCCCAGGCGCAGCGACAGCCGCCGCAGGCCGGCCAGGTCGACGTCGAGATCGGGCAGGGCTGACTCCAGCGACGGTTCCAGGATGGGGCACTCTGCTATGCGAAAGATACGCCGCTCGACCGGCGACCAGTAGCCCAGCCCGCCCTCCTCGGCCGGGAAGAGTGCCGTCTCGGCGCGGTAGCCATAAGGCTCTGGCGCGGGTAGGATCGGCCGCAGCGGCGGGTTCTTCAGGCCGCCGACGCGGGTTAGCTGGTCGCGCGCGGCCGCTTCCTTGGCCCGCAGTTGGGCGTCGTAGGCCATATGCTGGAAGTGGCAGTTGCCGCAGATGCCGAAATGGCGGCAGCGCGGGACCACCCGGTCGGCCGACGGCTGGATCACTTCCAGCAGCTCTGCCCGGGCAAAGCCGCGCTTGTCATCGGGCACGCGGACGCGCGCCGTCTCGCCGGGGATGGTGAACGGGACAAAGATGGCGCGGCCGCTCTTATCGCGCCCCAGCGCCAGCCCGCCGTGGGCCATGTCGGTCAGGGTGAGGGTCAGATCAGGCATAAGAACGATATTATCCGCAGATTACGCAGATTACGCAGATTTCAAGATAATGCCATTAATTTGCGAAATCTGCGGACATGATCTTCTCTCCTCTATCGATAGAGGTCGAGTTCTTTCGGCCGCACCAGGTCGACGGCGCGGCCGTCGGTGGGGGGCAATTGCAGACCACGCAGCAGCACCGCCGGCAACCCCTCGGCCGCCTGACCCATCAGCAGCCCGGCGGCGGCGGCGATCTCGTCGGCCACGCCGACGTCGGTGTGTTGCAGCCGGTAGCCGTAGCGGTCCAGTTCGCCGCGCCGGTCCCACAGGGCGGGCAAGCCGGCCACGCCGATGGCCACGCCGACCGTGCCCAGCCGGAAGGGGCGGCCGTGGCTGTCGGTGATGACCACGCCCACGGTCGCGCCGCGCGCGGCGGCGATGGTCTCGCGAATGCGGCGGGCCGAGGCATCGGGATCGAGCGGCAGCAGCAGCACGCGCTCCTCGCCGTCGGGGCCGACGTTGGAGCGGTCGATGCCGGCGTTGGCGCTGGTGAAGCCGAGGCGGTGGCGGACAATGATCACCCCCGGCCGAATTCGCGACACCTCGTCGCTCTCGCGCAGGATGAGTTCCATTAGTCGCGGATCTTTGCCGACCTGCTCCCCCAACTCAATCGCCCGCGCGCCGGCTTCTACGTTGGACAGAGCCACCAGCCGCCCCTCGGCCTTAGAGACGATCTTCTGGGCGACCGCGACCACGTCGCCGTCTAGCGGCGCCAGCCCCGCCCGGTCGAGCGCGGCCAGCAGCAGGCGGCCGACGTCGTCGCCGGGCTGGACGTCGGGAATGCCCGGCAAGGCAATGAGGGAGAGGGAGTCGGTGGTCAGGGGTTGGTGTCCGGTAGGTCAGTGGG
>JAACJX010000650.1 GCA_014237545.1 Ardenticatenia bacterium
AATAGCCTGGTCTGCGGAGAAAGGAGGTGAGTGAAAAAATGCTGGAAACTATGAGAATCGCTCCGGAACAGCGCGACACCAGGCGTCTCCTCATGGAGCTAGAGACGAACCTGATCGCCATGCTCGAGTTTGACTTGCCGGTCATGCGCGAGCAGTTGGGCGACTCCAACGAGGTGGTAGCCTCGTTGCGCGGGTTGTGTACCAACGGGTTGGCGGTGGTGGATCGGTTGCGGGACGAGATGGCGTAGGGCGGGGTGGTCCAGGGGCCGGGGATTCGTCTCCGGCCCCTTTTTTATGGCCGCAGCATACCACAGGCAGCGGCTCTTGTGAAGCGGGGAATCCGGGAAATCCCGGAGGGAAGGCTTGCGCCTATTTGCTATAGTGCCGGTATGGGCGTCAAAGAAAATCTACCGGCCGGAGAATGGCACGAACCGGCCCGGGCCTTGGCCGGGCGCTTCGTCCAGCGGCGCGACCTGTATGCCCGGCAGCTGGAATACGGGCGCTACGTCGCCGTCTACGAACCGCTCGAGGCCCGTCATCTCATCGCCCACCTGCGCGGCGAGATGACGCTGGGCGCCTATGCCCTTGACGCCGGTAGCCAGGGGCGATTCATCGTCCTCGACGCCGATGACGATCCCGGCTGGCGGCGGCTGAAAGCGCTGGCCGGGGTGTTGTCCGGCATGGATTGCCCCGCATACCTGGAGCACAGCCGGCGCGGCGGCCACCTGTGGCTGTTCTTTGCCGAGCCGCTCCCCGGGCGGCAGCTGCGGCAGTTTGGCAAAGGGCTGCTGCACCACTTCGGGATAGAAGAGATGGAGTTGTTTCCGAAGCAGGACCGGCTGAGAACCGGCCCCGGCTCGCTGATCCGGCTGCCGTTCGGCGTCCACCGCAAGAGCGGCCGGCGTTACGGCTTCTACACCGCCGCCGATGAGCCGCTGGCTCCGACCCTTCGGGCCCAAATAATGGCGCTGGAAGCGGCTGAGACGGTCCCCCTTCCCGTTTTTGAACGGTTTGTGGACATCGGGGCCGGACTGGGACGAAAACCCCGAATTGTGGTCGCCGGCGCGCCCAGCGTACCGGTCGTCAGGCTACCGGGCGAGATACCGCTGAGCGAGCGGATAAAGGCGACGCTGCCGGTCCGGGCGTTCGTCCTGCGCTATCTGGAGCTCTCGCCGGCCGGGCGAGGATTGTGTCCGTTCCACGACGACCAGGTGGCCAGCTTCAGCGTCAACGACGCGGAGAACTTCTGGCACTGTTTCGCCTGCGATAAAGGCGGCAGCATCATCGACTTCTGGATGGCCTGGCGGGAATGTGATTTCAAGACGGCGCTCAAGGAGCTGGCCGGCATGCTATTGGATGAACCGGCCATGGTTCCGGGGCTACCTGTTGTGGTTGACGATCAGGCAATTGCTGCCTGATATGCGTGCGTTTCTCTCGTGCCGGTTTGGGGGATTCCATTGGAGTGGGGTGGGGGAGCCGCCTGGTGAGAGTGGCGATTGACGCGTTTGCTACAATGAATATGAGCTAGAGACGGTTTTGTTATATCTAGCTCAATCGCGCGCCCAGGGACTTACCGTCAATCACGATAACCAGGTTCTTGTATCCGCCAGGATATCGTTTTTTCCGATTGATCCGCCGTGCCAGGAGCAATGCTACAACCGACAGGGCCAGGGCCGCGACGGCTGGGAAAAGCTCAGCAGGTATCATCTGCGTTCACCTCCTTTCCAGGCTAAATGCCAACAGTTGCCGTCTCTAGCTCTGCCTGAAGGATGCGATGTTCTGTGCCTTACGTCAATCCGGGATTTCCTTGATTATTAGCCTGGCGTAGAGTCGGTACATGACAGCTTGGATAAGAATGCTGTAGTTTTCTCAACACGCGGGTCGGATAGCTTTTCAAAAAGTGCCAGTGCTTCCCGGGCATAGCGGCATGCCTCCTCATGGTTGCCATCAGCTGCGCTGATCTCTGCCACTCCCAGTAGAGCAACGCCCCAGAAGTGGGGAAAATCTTCTTTGAGGGTGAACTCTGTTACCTCATCAAAATGTGGTCGGGCCTGTGCATAGGCTTTCCTGTCGACGAGCCGCTCACCCCAATCCGTTAGGATGGTCAACACCAGCAGGTCGTTTTTTGCTACGCGGGCAAGTTGTAGCGCTTCGGCGAAGTGTACATCAGCAGCAATTGCGTCGTCCGTCGCACTGTATAGTTCTCCATAGTTACGAAGCACCCGGATAAGGGCTTCGGTGTCTCCAAGTTCCCTGGCCTGTATCAAAGCTTCAAGTAAGTGGGCAGAGGCGCTGCTGTAATCTCCCATATCAATCTCAGTGGCTGCCAGATGAGCCGATAGATTGATGATGCTTGAGCGGCGCGCGCCTTTCCGGGCCAAGTCCAGGCTTTGCTTGAGGTAGCTGTTGGCCTCTGTAGTGTGGCCGAGAGAGTCTTCCAGGCTGGCCAAGTTGGCCAGAATAGTCGCTTCAATTTCGCGCGCATTGATCGAGCGGGCCAGATCTAGGCCCTCTCGCAGCATATCCGTGGTCCCTTCCAATTTCCCCTGAATCAGGCGGGAGGCGCACAGATTAGAAAGTTGCGTACATATTCCGAGATCGTAGCCTCCTTCACGGGCAATGGTAAGCGCGCGCTGGAACTCGTTTTCTGCACCTGCCATATCTCTTCTATACGCACGTATGGTGCCCATGCCTTGCCAAACGCCGCATCGAGCCTCAACGTCTTGACTTTCCTCTGCCGGGAGGATAGCAGTTTCAAGAATAACCTGAGCCTTTTCTAAATCGCCCCCAATGCGTTCTAGGTCTGCCTGGTAGATGATGATTCTGGCCTCTGCTGCTTTATCAGACAACTGTGTGGCGGCAACCAGTGCCTGGCCTAGTCGTAGTCGGGCTTCGTCGAACAGACCGCTAGCTTCAAGATATTTGTATAACCCGATTGTTCCGTCGATGAGTTCTCTCTTCCTATCCTGTTGAAGAGCAAGATCTAAAGCTGCACGAATGTTTCCGGCTTCTCGGGCAATCGCCGAAGGCGTGTACCGGTGTGTTCTGGCGTATTCCGTATAGAACCGGATCATCCGTTCTTCAATTTGAGGCGCCTTCAATTTTGAATTCGCATACCTGTGTAAAAGTGTGTGAAGCCGATATCTGCCCCGTGTTGTTTCTTTCAGTAGTGAGGAACCTGTCAGAGCGAACAAGAGTGCATTAGCTCTTGATACCGGAATGCTATTTACATATGAAGCCGCTTCTGCATTGAAGTCAGGACCGGTAAAGACGCTGAGTGTTGTAAAGAACCTCTGTTGAGAGGGAGGAAGTTGTTCGAAACTGGTCTCGAACAGATTTAATATATTGGCTTCAGTGCCCACCTTGAGTTGAAGCAAATGCTCCTCCGATTCTTCTATGAGATGCAAATAGTCCGACGCCGTCAGGTTCGATGCCCCTTTTAGCGAATGAGCCGCAATGTCAATCGCAATGGGAAGATTTCCGGCATAGCTGGCCAATATCTGTATTGCTTGTTGCTCGGCCATTACGCGAGTCTGGCCTAGAACGTTTATAAATAATTGCGTGACATCGGCATCAGTAAATTCCTCGATATGGACCGGGTGGGCAATACGAGTCGTCCATAAATCTCTCCGTTGCGTTGTCACAACTAGGGAGGATAGCGATCCGACCGGTGGAACAAATGGGTCTATTTGCGTGTCTGAGGTCACTCCGTCCAGAATTATGAGGACCTTTCTCTTGCGCAAGATCTCTTTGAATGCCCTGCTGCGATTATAAAGCTGTTTGTAGTGGCTGAGGTCGTATCGTAACTCTGTAGCCAGCTCTCCTAGGCTTGCCATCGGATCAGAACTGGCTGCATCGACCCAAAGGATTCCGTCGTAAAAATGTGCTCTCAATTGATGGGCTATTACTGCGGCTAATTCGGTTTTTCCGACGCCGGGCATTCCTTCAATGCTGACAAGAGAAGGAGGTTGAGGGAGAGTGAGCAACCCAATGATTTCCGCCAATGCTGCATCGCGATTGGTGAAATAGGGTAATGTGTTTTCAGCCAGGAATGGGGGATCAAGTGATGGCCAGGTCGCCAACAGATCCTTATCCTCTACAGTTTTTACCTGTTTCCGGAGGTTGTCTAGCCTGGGGTGATGGGCTGCATGCAGTAGTTCATCTAATTCATCATGATCAAACTGTAGTGCAACCGCCAATGCGATTATATTACGCCAATTGCGAGGCCCTCTTTTAATTCGCCCACTATACCAGTTCACGATGGTCCGCTCTTTGAGCCCCGATTTGCGAGCTATCTGCCCATACGACAGTACTTGACGATGTATGGTCTTGGCGGTTAGCCGTAACAGGGTTCCTTGAAAATCTTCTTGCTCAACCATGATGCAGACATACCTCGTCGATTTGGCGGGAAATGATACCAGATTCTCACTCACTGTCCGGTTTATGATGCCTTCAGGTTTGTATTCAGCGGTTTTGCTAAAGCAGAGGCGATTGAGACGAGGCGAAAGAGATGAAACAACAGAAATGGGAGAAACTGACTGACCGCGAAAATGAAGTACTTTCACAACTGGTGAGCGGCAAGACAAACAGGCAGATAGCTACGGCCCTGGTTATTGAGGAATCGACGGTCGAGACCCACCTGGACCACATCTATCGCAAACTGGATGTTCCGAACCGGACGGCGGCTGTCGTGAAAGCAATCCACTTGGGGATCACAATGTAGTGGAATTCAGGGATTCCACGGACCAGGATGCCACGTACAATCGCCCACAGCGATTGTACGTGTGTGCACATGGTGATGGAGAAATTGATAGATGAAAACTAATCTCGTTATTTATAAGCCCGAGGGTCAATCGTATCTGGAAAATGATATTACAGACCAAGTCGAAGATTTCCAGCGCCGCATGGATGACATGGGGCACCTATACCGGGAAGCTGTTGTCTGGGCTATCAAACAGCCTCCTCCTGTCCCGGTGAAATCGGAGCCGCCCCATCCGACTACGACCGTTATCCGCTCGGCAGCTGGTCGTTGCGGTCAGATTTTGGTTGCAGCGGGAACGCGACTTGTGAGTTGGTCGCAGATTACTGAGCAGGAAGAGGATGATCTGCGAGCGCAAGAAGGGGGCTTTTCCCCGCAAGACTATATTTACTCGTTGCCACCGATTCGGTTTGATGAATGACAAAAGGAGACCGCCTGATGACCCAATCCAATAATGCACTTATGACTCTGCCACCGGCCCTATCCCGGCATCTGACCCGGCAATTGGAGCACATGGAATATCGTGCTGAAGTAGCTCGGCATGCTATCAGCGAGGGCGCGGCTACGCAGAACTTTGCCACGTTCAAGGGAATCGATCTAGTTAGCTGGAATATTAAAGTCCTCAAAATGCTTGACGACATTGATGAGGAGTCGCGCCTCGAAATCGAGGCCTTTATAAAAGCCCACACCCAACAAACCCTGGAATTTATTGGGCAAATCACCCAGGAGAGCTTTGTGAAGTCACTTGAACAATTGGCTCAAATCCCGGTCTTGCCGGGCAATAGCCTTCTTCTTGAGGT
>JAACJX010000389.1 GCA_014237545.1 Ardenticatenia bacterium
CACCAGCCAGAAAGATATCGCCCTCATCGTCGAGCCGGTGCTGATGGAGCCGCTGGAGCGGCGGTGGGACGAGGTACGGCGAGTTACGAGTTACGAATTACAAGTGACGAATGAAGAAAGCCCTCCAAACTCGTCACTCGGAGCTCGTCACTCGTCACAGGAATACGANCGCCTTCTNCAATTCTCGCAAGAGCTATCGGAAGTGCGNGTNCTNGACCCCGCCTGCGGCAGCGGCAACTTCCTCTACGTGGCNTTGCGGCGGCTGCTGGACTTGCAGAAGGAAGTCATCGCCTNCGCGGCGCGGCGNGGGCTGCCGCCGATCCCGCTGACGGTCGGGCCGGAGCAGCTCTACGGCATCGAGATCAANGAGTACGCCCACGAACTGGCGCAGGTGACGGTGTGGATCGGCTACCTGCAGTGGCGGCACGAGAACGGCTTCGACGAGATGGCCGACCCGGTGCTGCGGCCGCTGCATAACATCAAGCGCATGGACGCGATCCTGGCCTACGACGAGGCGGGCCGGCCGGTCGAGCCGGAGTGGCCGGCGGCCGAGGTGATTATTGGGAACCCGCCGTTTTTGGGGAATAGAAAGATGCTCGGAGAATTAGGAGAAAAATACACCTATGATCTTCGGAACTTGTATAACGGAAATGTTAACGGGTCTAGTGATCTTGTGTGTCATTGGTTCGAAAAGGCACGAGACTATATTGATAAAGGACATGCAAAAAGAGTTGGTCTCATCGCAACTAACTCAATAAGGGATGGCCTANANCGGAACACGTTAGAACGGATTAAAAGGACGGGTGACATATTCTTTGCTTGGTCTGATCGGCCTTGGATACTGGATGGTGCAGCAGTTAGAGTATCAATAATCGGATTTGATTCAGGAAATCAAAAGCCACCTCGACTGGATGGTCATATTGTTTCGAGCATAAATGCAGACCTAACATCATCTTTTGATTTAACTCAAGCAAGACCGTTAAGTGAAAATGACGACATCGCTTACAGAGGTATATTTCGAATTGGGCCATTTGAGGTTAGCGCGGAAGTTGCCAAAAAGCTTTTAGACGCAAGTAACCTAAATCCTACAGGTGAATCAAATATAGATGTTGTCAAACCTTGGATGAACGGGGCTGACCTCGTCCAGCGCCCTCGCAGGATGTGGATAATTGATTTCGGTAATATGCCCCTTGATGAAGCTAAACGGTATGTCGAACCGTTCAGGTACGTTGAACTTAATGTTAAACCGGTCCGCGATAGAACTCGTCGTGAAAGAAGAAAACAAAATTGGTGGATTTTTGGTGAGCATTCTCCCGGAATGAGGCACGTTATCGCTCCTCTGCCCCGCTTCATAGTTACAGCTCAAGTAGCAAAACACCGAATTTTTTCTTGGCTCTACCATCCAACGATTCCAGATCAGAAGCTTGTGGTTTTCGGTCGTCAAGATGATTACTTTTTTGGTGTTCTCCAGTCGAAAGTTCATACCTTATGGGCATTTAAAATGGGCTCTACCCTTGAGGATAGGCCCACATACACTCCATCTACTAGCTTTGCAACCTTCCCTTTCCCCTGGCCGCCGGGGGAAGAGGGGAAAGGGAGAAAGGGGGAAGGGGAGCAGGGGAGCGGTTCGTCGTCGGGTGACGAGGGCCACCTAGTGGCCGAGATCGCTCATTGGGCGCGGGCGCTGGTGGCGTGGCGCGACGCATGGCTCAACCCGCCGCCGCCGNCCAANGGCACGCTCGACGTGGCCTACGACCGGCTGATCAAGGCCCGCACGCTGACCAACCTCTACAACGGCCTCGTCTACTACCGCGCCCACAAAGGCCCGGCCTTCGACCGCGCCGCCTTCGACAAGGAAACCCGCAAATCCGTCTCCCCGGCCGAGATACAGGAGCTCGACGACATCCACCGCGCCCTCGACGCGGCCGTGCTCCGCGCCTACGGCTGGCCGGCCGACCTCAGCGACGAGGCCATCCTCGAGCGCCTGCTGGCGCTGAATCTGGAGCGGGCGGCCCAGACCTGACAGGTGGGCGCAGCGACGTACCTGCTGGTGAAAGGGCTTGGTTGCGCCCACCTGTCAGGTCTCAGTCGATGGCTTTACGTGAAGNGGTTGTGGTGTATGAGCGGGAGTGACCACCCGCGATGGCTGGATGATGCCCGATCCGATCTGGATGCGGCCAAAACCTTGCCGGCCGATCAGGAACANTAAAGGTTCAGACCTCAGAGGTCTCCAAGACCCGAAGGGTCTCGACCTCTGAGGTCTGGGACACACCCCCCTAAAACCGCCACCCCAACAAATTCCAGAAATCCAGGAACCAGACGAAGGCCACGGCCGCCACCGCCACCAGTGTGTAATAGGCCCGGCCGGCGACGCCCCAATAACGGTCTCGCCAGGCCAGCGCCGTGTAGACCAGCGCCGCCGCCGCCAGCCCGGCCGACACGACCCCCAGCGCCAGCACCGCCCGGAAGGCCGGCGNGATGCCGAACAGCGGCGTCAGGTTCGCCTCGCCCCACAGGAAGATNCCGGCCAGGAACAGCAGGTTCACNACNCCGAGCGCCAGCAGCAGCCACGCCGCCGCGCGCGCGCCGCCCGNCGCGGNNGNCGCGCCCTGNCCCGCCCGCCGGCCNCGAACCAGCCGCGCCGCCGCCACNAGAACGGCCGACAGNAACACCGCCGCGCAGGCCGCCACCAGCCCCATGTTGAACGCCGGCAGCTCGTACCACTGCGCCCGCTCGAAGGCGAACTGCGGGGCCANGTCCACGAACAGGTGGGTGATGCGCCCCTTGCCGTTCTCGCGGAAGACGAGCGCCGCCGGCCCGTCCACCTGCCGGAAGTAGAGCGGCCCGGCCTCGACGTAGCGCCATTCGCCCCACGGCGTGCCCAGGGNGAGCGTGCCGTCGCCGGNGTNGCTGATGGNGATGTCGGGNTAGAGGCTGCGNAACTTCTCCATCGACGTGTGGGCGCGGCGGGCCATGCGATAGGACCCCACGAACCGGCCGGCGCGGGCCGCGAAGTCGGCCGGCGGCGCGATGGGTTCCACGGCCGGCGCGGGGTAGTAGTGGTCGAAGAACGCCCGCTGGAATCCGAAGTGCTGCCGGGTCAGGTCGTCGGCCTCTTCGCCGTTGTAGGACACGAACACGCCCAGCCGCTCCGCGGGCATCAGGAACAGCAGCGTCTTGAAGCCCAGCGTGTCGCCGTCGTGGCCCAGCGTCCGGCGGCCGTTGTCGCTGATGTCGAACAGGCCATAGGCCGTGCCGCGCAGGCGCGGGTCGGGCGCGTAGAGCGTGTCGAGCATCCGCTCCGCCGTCGCCGCGCTCAGGATGCGGCCCTCGTCGCTGCCGTCGCCGTCCGCCAGCAGGGCGAGCATGAACCGGGCCATGTCCGCCGCCGTGCTGCCGTGCGCGCCGGCCGGAAACATGGCCGGCTGGCCGTAGAAAGTGGGCGCGGGCTGGTATTCGCCGTCCACCGTCAGGTAGCCTTCGGCCCGCTGCAGCGCCGCCGGGGCCGGCGATTCAGCCGTAGAGTGGGCCATGCCCAGCGGGTCGAGGATGCGAGTCTGGACGTACTGCTGGTAGGGCAGGCCCGAAACCCGCGCCACGATGTAGCCCGCCAGCTGCGTGCCGTAGTTGGAGTAGGCAGCCGCCGCGCCGGGCGG
>JAACJX010000190.1 GCA_014237545.1 Ardenticatenia bacterium
CATCTTTATAACCTCCGTAGCAACCCTTACTATCGTGTTGCCGACTTAATTCGCTTATATTTACAATCATAGCAGCCAGGTGTAACGGGCAATTCGCGAAAGTATGACAATTTTGTAACAGTTTTGGGCAGTAGATTTAGGGGAGCGTACTCGCCGAAGATCGTGCGCGGACGCGGTCGCGCAAGTAAAAAGAGGAAAATAAACCTGGAACGAGGCTATGGCAACAGTGGCATCACAAAGGTGAAGACACTTCCCTTCTCTGGTCCTGCGCTCTCGGCCCATAGGCTACCCCCATGGGCTTCGATAAGATGGCGGGCAATGGTCAGGCCGATGCCACTCCCCCCACCGGCGCGCGAGCGGGATTTGTCTACTCGGTAGAAGCGCTCAAAAATGTGTGTGAGATGCTCCGGGGCAATGCCGATGCCGGAGTCTGAAACGCGGATGACGAGCCCCTCCTCGGTCGATTGGGCTGTCACCTCCACCCGGCCGCCGCTCGGCGTATACTGAAGGGCGTTGCCAAGTAGGTTCATCATCACTTGAGTCATGCGCCACTTGTCGGCCGACACGACCGGTAGCTGTGGCGATAACCGAACCTCCAACTGAATGTCCTTTTCCTGATACTGGGGATATAACCGCGTAACGGCATCTTCGATGAAGCGCGCCGGATCTATGCGCTCTCGTTCCAGAAGCATCTGACCGGCTTCGGCTCGCGAGAGCTGTTCCAGGTCTTGGACCAAACGTTGCAGGCGTGTCACCTCTCGTTCAACCTGTTGGAATGTTACCGGCTCTGGTGGCAGCACTCCGTCCACCAAGCCTTCCATCACCCCCTTGATATTGGCCAGAGGGGTGCGCAACTCGTGTGCTACGTCTCCCACAAGTTGTCGCCGGCGTTGCTCAGTCTCCGACAGTCGCCCGGCCATCTGGTTGAAGGCGTGCGCCAGCGCGCTTAGTTCATCCTCGCCCGGCGCTTCCACGCGCTGATCATACTCTCCGGCAGCGATGCGTTGACTGGCTGTTTTCATTCGCTGAATCGGGCCTACTAACCGGCGAGTGACGACGGTGCTGACGATCAGGGCTGTCAATAGCGCTGCCCCAGTGGCAAACAATAGAATCTGCCTGACGGCCACGACAAAGCTTTCGTTCAGGCTATCTACAAGCTCCTGACTATTGCCCACCATGTATAGCATCTCTTCCATGCGCTCGGTGTGACGGGCCAGCGCGGCCGGCGCTGATAGTTGCGCGGCAAGGATGAGAGAAACAACCCCGGCGATAATGATGATCACATAGGAGAAGAAAAGTTTTACCCCCAATTGTTGCCGAATTCGCTCCATGAGTTTCATGAGGGTTCATCCTCGAAACGGTAGCCCAGGCCCCAAACAGTGTGAATCAGCTTTGGATCGGCCGGATCATCCTCTACTTTCTTCCGCAGCCGGCCCACATGTACATCGACCACTCGTTCATCCCCGTAATAATCCGTGCCCCACACCTGCTCCATCAGTTGCTCGCGACTGAGGGCTCGCCCACTGTGGCGCATGAGCGCGTGCAACAGATCGAATTCGATAGGCGTTAGCTCGAGCTCCTGATCGCCACGCCATACCACGCGGCCTGCCGGGTCCAGACGCAGGTGGCGGAAGGTAAACTGTGCGCTAATGCTTTCTGCGCCGCCCGCGCGACGTAGCGACGCCTTGACACGCGCCACCAACTCCCGCGGGCTGAACGGTTTCGTAACGTAGTCATCGGCTCCCAACTCCAGGCCCACGACCCGGTCAATTTCATCCGCTCGCGCGGTTAACATGATCACATAGACATCGCGAAGGGCAGGGCCAACGTCGCCACTCCGCAAGCGGCGTAACACTTCCAAACCATCCAGTTCGGGCAGCATGATATCCAGCACTATCAGATCCGGCTCGAAGGTGCGCGCTTCCCGTAGCGCCGCTTGCCCATTTAGCGCCGTCCGCANTTCGTAACCTTCTTGCTCCAGATAGGCCCGCACGGTTTGTAGTAGTGTTTGTTCGTCGTCAACGAGCAGAATCTTGTGAGCCATGATCGCCGTTCGCCCTATTCGATACTTGTCACCACAANCTTTGCTCCCTTCCCCGGCTCGGACGCTACCTCGAAACGCGCTCCCACGGCTTCGGCCCGCTCGCTCGCACCCAAAAGCCCGAAGTGACTACCCCGCGCGAGCTCGACGGCACGTTCGGTTGCGTCGAAGCCAATGCCGTCATCGCTTACGGTTAGTGTTGTCCTGTCGTGGGCGAACTCGAGCGACACGGCAGCCCGGCTTGCTTCGGCATGGCGCCCAACATTCCGCAATGCCTCTTGCGTGATGCGATAAAATGCCAGTTCTGTCTTGTGGTGGAGCCGGCGCGCTTCTCCCTTCAATATGAAGTCCACAGGAATGCCCAATGCGGTCGACTGGTCACGAGCCAGTAGGTCCAGCGCAGGAGCCAAGCCCAGATCATCCAGATAGCTCGGTCGCAGATCGCGCGTCATCCGGCGCAAGTCGACGATAGTCGCTGTTGCTAGCACTTCCATTTCCGCCAGTTGATCTTCTGCCGGGCCGTTTGCTTTCGTTCGGGCCAGCTGGATGCGCTGATTGAGAGCAATAAGTGACTGAATGGTATCGTCATGAAGTTCGCGTGCCAGGCGGTGNCGCTCNTCTTCTTGCCCGGTCGTCAGCGCGCCGAGGTAATCTCGCAGGCCCTGCTGTGCCATTTGCAGGCGGCGTGCCATACCGATCAGCTCGCTCTGTAACTGGCGAATCTCGCCAATGCCACCAACCGTCTCGCGCACGGCGTCGAAGTCACCACGACCCAGAGCGGTGGTGCGGGCCGCCAAGTGTTGTAGTGGTTGCACGATCTGGCGCGCGGCGAACCACAGTCCGGCCAGAGCGACAGCCAGCGCCGGCAGTAGAATAAGTGGAGCCAATTCTGTTTGGCGCAGTAGGGGGTCGGTCATCTCTCGCCATGCCTCTTCCATGACCAACGCCCAGCCGACGGGGGCGACGGGAGTAAAGCTCACGACGTGTTCATCGCTACCGGTGTCGAGGAATGTCGTGCCAATCTCGCCCCGCAGCGCCTCGACCACCCCGGGATGCTCAACGATCGGGGTGTCGTGTCCGGCTGAATCGGTGTGGCCGGTCTGATACAAAAGGGTTCCATCGGGGGCGATGAGGTAGGCAACGGTGTGGTCTCCAGGACGCACGACCCGACTTAGGGCGTCGCGGGCGATGACTGCCGGATCAAACGCGCCGATGGTTACAATGCCCTCGGTCGCAGACGCTACGAGTACGACCGGCGCGCCGGTACGCGGGTCTGGGAAGGCCGGCACGAAGGTGTTATCAGCTATCGACTGCCATTGACTCTCCACCACCGGTCCCCACCACTCCGGGTCATCGGCGGCCAGTACGTTTCCTTCGGTGTCAACAATAGCCAAGGCCGTGAAGTCATCGCGGAAGGCGGTGCTGTCGGCCAGGGCAGTCGCTGGGGGAACGTGCGCGGCATGGAGAGCCAGATTGGCAACGGCTGCCGCGCGTCGTTGCAATTGTTCCTCTATTGCTGCCCCAGCGGCGCGGGTAGCCCGTTCGTCCCGCTCGCCGACCATCTGCCTCATCGCTCGCTGGTGAAGGGATAGCCCGCCAATGGCAATTGCCGCCAGGAGCAAGGTCAGCGGCAGGACGATAAAGAGAAAGAGCTGAACTGAAAGGCTACGTAGGCGAATCATGGGGCGATGAGACCCAGCGAAACCGCGCGCATGACGGCCTCAGTACGGGTGTTGGTTTGGAGTTTGGCGTAAATGTGGGCCAGATGTCCCTGGACGGTGCGGTCACTAATGAAAAGCTGGGCGCTGATGGCCTTGTTGGTGTAGCCGCGAGCGGCCAAGGAGAGCACTTCGATCTCTCGCTCAGATAGTGGCTCATATATAAAGTCCGAGGTAACTGCCCTGGCCCGGATGGCCGGATCAAGAACCTGTTTACCCTCATAGACATCACGGACAGCCTGAATCATAGCGGACGGCGGCGCCGTCTTGAGAACGTAGCCGTTCGCGCCGGCGGCCAATGCGGCCTGGACATAGGGAGTGTCATCGTAGGCGGTCAGGATGAGGACTCCCGTCGTTGGGTGTTCCGCGCGGCACCAGCGGGCGACCTCAATTCCGGTCGATTTAGGCATTTGGACGTCGAGAACGGCCACGTCGGGACGATGCTTGGCAATAAGACGGCGGGCGGAATCGCCGTCATCGGCTTCGGCTATGACGCTTAGGTCGGCCGCGCTCTCGAGAAATTGGCGAATGCCGGCCCGCACCACGGCATGATCATCAGCCAGGAGGATAGTAATAGAAGTGATCATATGATGTGGAAAAGTAACGAGAAACCGGTTGAAGGTCAAGAGCACTATAATTCGTAGTGGCGTGCCAGCTAACTCGTGTCTGAAAACATGCCGTCTAGCTCGTCTATTCATCCAGCCGGCATGATCGTAGCTGACGCCTGTTCGCGGAGCCAACAGCCTCTTGAGAATTAACGATGCGGCGTGCTGAGGTGCACGTCGGAAGCTGATGTCTTTAAGCTTAAGCAGACTCTGATTCTCCTGTCCGATTTGCTCTAAATCTCTCTGTAGATTTGATCCAACAAAACCCTGAAATTTTTGAAAAGGCAGATATACGGACCGGGCCAATTTTGACTTGCTGCGATTGAAGGTCTTACTGGCTTGATGTGTCAGTTGCACTTTTCATGGGGCAGAACCCCCTTCATGTGGCCATGTGTCCTAAATTGCGTTCAGAAAACTGCCCCCAGACTTAAAGCTGTTTGCTCCCGCTAGGTTGTCCAACGCCGCGTCAGAAAGACAAGAATAGCTTCTGTCAACCGGGGTGCCAGGGTTCCGAGCATCGCTTCATCCATAAACTGCTTTTAGATGAACGCACGACAAAAAGTTCTTCAACGCAGGTTCGATTTCCTGCCTCACCTAAGGCACGGCCGTATCTTTGCCTTTAGACGGTTGGGATGGCCGCGTCTGTTGCGGCCCAGTACGTATCCACCACACGACCAGCAGGATTACAAGACCCCCAACCCCTGGCCAAAACCAGTTGAACGGTGCTTGAGGCAACACTTCAATTTCAAAGGGAATAGGCTCTCCCTTTCCTGCCAGCCCGTCTACCACGATAGTCCCTCGCCAAGCGCCCTCNTGNGGCAGATTCCTGAATACGGCCGCGTATAGCAAACGGTTAGCGGAGTCTTNCGGCGTGGCAGCAGCCGTAAAAGACAGCGCTTCATCAGCCACGTCCGTTAATTGCACTTCTACCGTCAACCCCGTAACGATCGGTTCTCGTGTCACCGGCTCCATCACCGCCACCGTTACGTGCGNTTCATTGACTCGCAGCGGGTCCGGATCCGTCCAGATTGACAACAAATATGGACCAGAGGGGACGTTGATTAAGACCGGTGTGCCAATGCCATGCGCCAGCGTTTGCCTTGCTACTACAAATGCCAGAAGGGCAACGCCCAAACACAGAATGACCTTCGCAACTCTCATCACGGCTCCCTTCTACCCGTTCAACTGAATCGTGCCGCGCATCTCCATAGGCAGATTGAACATTGCTATTGCAGCAACGGCTAGCCCCAGCAGCACCAACACCCAGGGTAGCATAGACAGAATCGCACGGCGCGGATCCGTGAAATCACGCCGGCCGATCTCGCCGGCTACCAGCAAGCTACTGCCGAAGCCGGCTAGCACGACGAGTACTTGCACCGGCAGCAGCCAGGAACCGGGCAAAATCGCCCCTAACCTCCAGTTTGGTGTAGTACCTAGCCAGATCAGACCATGATCCAGCAAGAAATTTTGCGCAACGGGAATAATCGCCAGAGCACCGGTAGCAAAATGAAAGCCGTAATGGGCCAACCAGATAGCAAACGCCAGTGGCATGACAGCTGGCGCNTAACGGCTCAACGCCACCCGCAGTGGTTCACGCTTGCGAGCCAACCGATGGCTGAGCCAGGCCGCGCCCAGCCCAATGCCTACCGGCAGCAATAAATTTATCACACCAAAGATAATCAGCAGTAAAACGCCCTCATTGATAATATGCAATTGAGCGGCCAGCCATTGTTCCAGCGCGTAAAAGGGCGGCACCATGCCAAAGGCGTTGCTTATCCCCGCAAAGGCAAAGACCAGGACCAGGAATGCAAAATCCCACCGGCGCGGCCACATGCCCTGCGTCAATTCGTGCCCCGGTTGACGCACACTAAGGGCCACGTTGTCGTAAGGGCAAGCGCGGGCACAGTCGAGGCAAAAGATACAGTCCATGTTGCTTCGTATCTGGGGCACGAACAATTCTGTGCCGCAGCCTGATACTTGCGGACTACCGTTGACACACTCTTTACCAGGACAGGTGTGGCACGTCTCCGCATTGCGGGCTGTAATCTGAAACGGCGAAACCGTGCTACCGACGAAANTAAACGTCCCTAACGGACAGACATACTTACAGAAAGGAGACTCGGCGAAGACGGTTTCTAGCACGAGAGCGGCCAGAAAGTAGCCGACAATAATCCAGGCGGTTAACCAGGGGCTGGCCCACAGGTTTAGCCATTCGTAAAGAAAGAAGAAGAAGACAAGGATGGTTATGGCCAGCCACTTGTTGCGTAACACCCGCGGCCAGCGACGACCGTTGCGGCTGAGACGACGCGCTAGAGTACGAGGCAGAGTAAAGGGACAGCTCATACAAAACAGGTTGCCCACTAGCAGCAGTGCTAACATCACCAGGCCGCGATAATGCACCCAGGCCGCGACCGTAGCCACGTTTTGGGACGCAATTTTTGGTCCGGTAAAGCCATCATAGATCATGACCAGCGCCAGCAANAAGAGAGGAATCTGACCTAACAGCCGCCCCCAACGCCAGCGCAGCAGCCGTCCCAATAGCGGCGCATGCAAGAGATCGAAGCGTGGCGGCGGTTGATAGAGATCCCGGTTGTTTACTTTTGCGATGGTGACATCTTCAAGATGTATCATCGCGTGTGTTATGGCTCCATCTTCATATTCATCTCGCCCGCCTCAGTCATATCAAATTCACGAGTGACGGTATGGTTATCCGGCAGCGTCATTGCCCCGCTTATGAGGNNCCNCTGGAGATGGGGTAGCCAGCTTCCTGCCAGGCAGCCAGCCCGCCGCGAATCGCTTTGACATTGGTATAGCCGAGTTCAATCAGGATAGCGGCCGCACGGGCGCTAGATTCTTCGCTCGGTCAGGTGCAGTAGGTGATAATCTCCGCGTCTGGCGGCAGTTCCTGGTAGCGAGATTGGAGTTCCTCCAGGGGAATGGAAAGCGCGCCCGGGATATGCACCTCGGCATAATCCAGGGCGTCCCGCACGTCGATGATCACGGCCGAATTATTGTCAAATAGTTTCCTGGTCTCTTCCACCGATATGCGGGGCACATCTGGATAGGGTAAGCCGGAAGCATCATGCTCGTCGGGCACGTCGACTACCGCCGGCGGGTTGGTCTGGTATAGCAACGCGACGACCGCCAGCAGCGCGCCGCCGACGATAAGAATAATCAGAGGCCAGGGCGGCTGCCGGCGTGCTGCTGGGNGCGGCCGTGATGACTTGACAGTTGGTTTTGGGGCGACGGACGCACCGCAGTTCGTGCAAAANCGGGCTTCCGTCTTAAGGCGAGTGCCACATTGGGCACAAAATTGATCGTCCATAGGTATTTTCTCCATAATCAATCTAAAAGATATTGCACGTCCAGCAGAATGTCCTCATCCGGCGTGCCGAAGGCGTAGCTCAGACGCAAACGACCTTCCTGGTCTACCAGAAAGATGCGCGCGGTGTGTTCCATGGTGTAGCCGAGCGCCGAGTCTTCCAGTGGTACCTTGGCCACATGTATGCCGTAGGCATCAAACACCGCTTGCAGCTCCTCAGGCGTCCCGCTCAAGCCCATGATGCCCGGGTGAAAGGCGGCGACGTACTGGCCCAAACGCTGTTGCGTATCCCGTTCCGGGTCCACGGTGATAAAAACAAAGCGAACATTTTCGACGTCATCGCCTAATCCATTCATGATGCGCTTGGCCTCGGCTAGCGTGGTAGGGCACACGTCCGGGCACGAGGTGAAACCAAAGAACATCAGGACGATTTTGCCCCGCTCGTCGCTCAGGCGAAACGGCTGCCCCTCGGTTGTGGTCAACGTAAAATCCTCGGCCGGCATATCTGCCGGATGTTCGGCCCCTTTAAATTGGTAAGGTTGGCAGGCCACCAATAGCAAGCCTAATCCCAGCCAGAAGAGCCGGTGAGCTCGGACAACCATCTCGTTTACTCCAATGTCAGCAAAAAGGTCACCAGACCGTCAACCTGATTTTTGGTCAGTGCTTCCTCGTAACCCTGATACATGACGCCGGCCGCAAAGCCGTCGACCACATGACTGTCGGGGGCGATAATCGATTGGCGCAAGTAGTCGCCCGCCGATTGACCCGGAACACGCTGGGCAGCTTGCCCTGCAATGCCAGACAGAGACGGACCGACCCCTGCCACCCCAGGATCCAGGGAATGGCAGGCGATACAGCCGGGGGCCGTTCCAAACGTGGGCTGTTGGAATAGGGCTTGGCCCGAAGCCGGGCCAAGGACGGCGGTTGTGGTCAGAGCTTTGTTTGATTCCCAGCTGCGGAAGGCCGCCAGCGCCCAGAGGGCGATCAGCACCGACACAGCCGCCAACAAAAGCACCCACGCATATGGGGCGGAGCGGCTTTCAGGAATGGTGCTTGCCGCAGTCTGGCCCACATCGCCCCCCAATTCGTGCGAAAATGCCTGATGGGTAGCGATCATAATGACTGTTATCAAGGTAAACGCCGTCAGGGCCATCAGAGGAATGGTGATGAAGCCGAGATAGTTGACGTAGCGCAAGCTGCACGGCACGCCCGTTGTGCAAGTCGTAGGGTGGCTGATAACGCCATTTTCGATCAGTACGTGATAGGTTGACACCCCCATCCCCAAGAGGGAAAAGGGCAGCACATAGAAAGGGAGGTGCTCATCTTGCTTGATAATTCCTATCAGCAAGATAAGCGTGAGCGGATACATCAGAATGCGTTGGTACCAGCAGAGGGTGCACGGCACAAACTTGGCCACCTCGCTGTAGTACAGGCTGCCCAGTGTCGCGGTGATAGCCACCAGCAAGGCCAAAACCTCTCCATAATCCTGGAGGAACAGCCATATTCTTGTCTTCGTCATTATTTAACCTATTCTGAAGCCGTATCGGCCAGTTCAGCTTCGATTAGCGGTTGGAGCTGCTCAAAGGGAATGGCACCCTCAATTTTTTCACCGTTGAGAAACAACGTGGGGGTCGAGATAACGCCTTGCTCCCGGCCGGCAGCCGTTGCCGCTTCCACTTCGTCGCGATACTTTCCGGAATCCAGACAGCTATCGAAGGCTGTTTGGTCTAGGCCCAGTGCCGTAGCAAACAACTTAAGGCTGTCTTCACGAAACGAACCAACATTTTCGCCGCGCTGGTTAGCGAATAACGTGTCATGGTAAGGCCAGAACTGGTCTTGCTCGTTCGCGCAGGCGGCTGCTTCAGCTGCCCGGATGGATTCTCCACCGATAACGGCAAAGTCCTTGTATTCAAAGCGAACCAAACCGCTGTCAC
>JAACJX010000415.1 GCA_014237545.1 Ardenticatenia bacterium
CCCCTTTATGATATGGCTTGTGTGTTTTGCACAAGTCACGCTGCCTGCAATTAGCGATTGTGACCAGCACACGCGTCATGGGTCCGTCAAAGATTTTTCGGCAAACAGCCTATGAGTAGTGGCGGGTACGTCTTTCACCTGTCTAATTTTCTCCCATTCTCTTTGCGCTGCCCGCGCGCCCTCAGGTCCATATCCGCTTGCCGGAAAAGGAGCTATATCTATCGAATAACTCAATGAAATCCCCCCACTTTGCGACTTCTACCTGGAGCCGGCGCATTTTTCATTCAATCGACGCCGTTTCCGCAAGCTATTGAGATGATTTAGGAGAGAAAAATGGAAGCTTATATTGGCGAAGTAATTGGCACCATGATCCTGATTCTTTTGGGTGACGGTGTTGTGGCGAACGTTCTCCTTGGCAAGACCAAGGGCAACAACAGTGGCTGGATCGTTATCACCACGGCTTGGGCCTTGGCTGTGTTCACCGGCGCGTATGTGTCTGGTCCGATCAGCGGCGCGCACCTGAACCCGGCCGTTTCCGTTGGTCTGGCCGTTGCCGGCGCTTTCGACTGGGCCCTTGTTCCCGGTTACATCATCGCCCAGATGATCGGCGCGTTCCTCGGCGCCGTCCTGGTCTGGTTGGCCTACTTCAACCACTGGGCCGCCACGTCCGACCCCGGCCTCAAGCTGGCCGTCTTCTCGACCGGCCCGGCCATCCGCAACACGGTATGGAACCTGGTCACCGAGATCATCGGCACTTTCATGCTGCTCTTCGGCATCCTGGGTATCCGCGGCGGAGATGTTAATCTGGGCTCCATGGGCTTCATCGTCGTCGCCATCCTGGTGTGGGCCATCGGCCTCTCCCTGGGTGGCCCGACCGGCTACGCCATCAACCCGGCCCGCGACCTGGGCCCGCGCATCGCCCACGCCGTCCTGCCCATCCCCGGCAAGGGCAGCTCTGACTGGGGCTACTCCTGGATCCCGGTCGTCGGCCCGATCATCGGCGCCGTCATCGCCGCCCTGCTGTGGGGCGCTTTGGGCTGGTAAGCCGTATCCTTTTAGTCATCATAGGTTCCCCGCCAACGGGGCGGGGAACCTGTCCCTTCACTAACAACCACGCGAGGAGAACCCATGAAAAAACTGATTAATGCGGTTCCGGATGTCGTCAAAGAGCAGCTTGAGGGAATGGCGGCCGCCCACCCCGACCAATTGAAAGTCCACTTTGAACCGAATTATGTCTACCGCGCCGATGCCCCCGTGGCCGGCAAGGTAGCGATTATCTCTGGCGGTGGCAGCGGCCACGAGCCGATGCACGGCGGCTTTGTCGGCATGGGTATGCTCGACGCGGCCTGCCCCGGCGAAGTCTTCACCTCGCCCACGCCCGATCAGATGTACGAGGCGGCCAAGGCCGTCAATAGCGGCGCGGGTTTGCTCTTCCTGGTCAAGAACTATACCGGCGACGTTCTCAACTTCGCGACGGCGGCGGAATTTGCCCCCGGCGACGGCATTCCC
>JAACJX010000171.1 GCA_014237545.1 Ardenticatenia bacterium
GCCCCCTTGCGGCGGGCGCGCATGGCGGCCAGCGAGGCCAGGAAGAGGCTGCGGTGCGCTTGCTCCATCTGGCGCATGATCGGCGCGGTGACCAGGATGCTCTGCGTCTCCGGGTTGGCGTTGTAGATGCCGCCGAGGACGGGGCCGATGAACTTCTCCAGCGCCTCCGCGCCCAGCCGCCGGGTGACAAAATCAGCCAGCGACTCGTCGGCGTTGTCCCCCTTGCGCGGCATCAGCGGCTCGGCCAGCAGGCGCAGCTTGCCTCGCGCCGACAGCAGCGGCGAGCGGATGAAGCTGACCGGGTCGAGCGGCAGGCGCACCGGCCTGCCGCCATCGACGACGTAGGTACCGCGCGCCTCGCCGCCCGGATCGATGACGCGCTCCGTCAGGTCCAGCTCTTGCACAAGGGTCCAAATCTCCCGCTTGCGCGTGACGAATGAGTCCGGGCCGGCATCGGCCACGAAGCGGCCGCCGTCGGGGCCGGGAAATGTGTGGGTCAGGACCTTGCCGCCCCAGCGGCCGGATGCTTCCAGGACAGTGACCGCTATAATATCCCCGGCGGTCTGTTGAATTTCCCACGCGGCACTCAGGCCGGTGATGCCGCCGCCGATGACGACGACGGATGGTTGTCGTTGATTAGCCAAGATGCTCCCTCAGTTGATGGATCTAGATGGACGGTTCGTCCAGGCCCAGACGCGCGGCGTGGGCCTTCAGCGTGGCGTCTGTTGGAACGCTCAACTCGACTGGTTCCAGCCATCCGGCCAGATGTTCGGTAATCGCTTCGGCCAGCACGGCGATGTGATCAGGCCGGTCGTTGAGAGCGGGGATGTAGTGCAGTTCCCCGCCGCCGGCCTCGCGGAAAGCGTGGCCGCCTTCGGTGCCGACCTCGTCGACGGTCTCCAGGCAGTCGGCCGAGAAGCCGGGGCAGACCGCGTCGACGTGGGCGAGACCCTCGCGGCCCCACGCTTCCAGCGTCCGGTCGGTGTAGGGTTGCAGCCACTCAAACGGGCCGAAGCGGGACTGGAAGGTGACGGCATACTCGTCCTCGGCCAGCGCCAACGCCGCGGCCAGTAGCCGAGCCGTCTTCTGGCACTCACAATAGTAGGGGTCGCCGTCGGTGAAGTAGTCGCGCGGGATGCCGTGGAAAGAGATCAGCAGGCGCTGTGGGCGGCCGCTCGCCGCCCAGTGCTGCCGCACCGAGGCGGCCAGCGCGGCGATGTAGTCCGGCCGGTCGTGGTAGTGATTGATCGTGCGCAGTTCCGGCATCCACCGCCACGTTTTCAGCTCGTCGAAGACGGCATCGAGCGAGGTGGCCGTGGTTGTGGCCGAATATTGCGGAAAGAGCGGGAAGGCCAGCACGCGCCGCGCGCCGGCCGCGTCCAGCTCGCGCAAGCCGGCGGCGATGGACGGCTCACCGTAGCGCAAACCCACGGCAACCCTGACCGGCACCGGCAGCGCCGCCAGCGCCTCTTGCAGCCGTTCGGCCTGCCGGCGTAGGATGACCAGCAACGGCGAGCCTTCCTCGGTCCACACGCGCTGGTAGAGGCGGGCGGAGCGGCGCGGGCGGGTGTTGAGGATGACACCGTGGAGCAGCGGCCGCCACAGCCAGCGCGGGTACTCGATGACCCGCTCGTCGCCCAGGAATTGGGCCAGATAGGGGCGCAGCGCGCTCGCCGTCGGCGCGGCCGGCGTGCCGACATTCGTCAGCAGGATGCCGAGTGGCATGGGGCCGCTTTGATGGAAAGATGTAGTTTTACGATATTCCAAAGTAAAGGGTCCTTCAAGTGGAATTTCAGGCGGGCGCGCTCTCATAGGATTCCACGACCGACAGCTCGACCTCGTTGAGCAGGCGGGAGAAGCGACTGATAAGGCGATGCTGGTCGCGCGGTCGCCATTGGGTGTGGTCAAGTGGTTCGAGGGCGGCGGTCAGTACGATCTCGCGAAAGAACAGGACGGCGCTCAGCACGGTGGTCAGCGGCATGTTTAGCGTCCGGGCATTGCCGGCATAGGCCGCGCCGATGGCTCGCGCCTCGGCCAGGAGCGCCTCGCTCTCTGCCGGCAGGGCCACGAACTGGATTAGCAGGCCCATCAGGCGGCGGCCCAGGCCGCGCTTTTCGGCCCGATGCTCGGCGTCGAACGGGGTCAGCCAGGCCGCGTCGTGGTGGGCGGTGATCTCGTGGCGCGTGTAGGTCAGGGCGGTATCCATCCACGTCGATCCGGCAACTACGGGCGCTAGTCCCTGACGGCGTTGCTCAAGCAAGGTGTGGATATTTTCGGCGGCGAACCGCCGGTGGCCGCCGGGGGTGACGATGTGGGCGATCTGCCCACTGTCAGCCCAGCGCCGCAGGCTGTTGGCGTGAACTCCCAGC
>JAACJX010000163.1 GCA_014237545.1 Ardenticatenia bacterium
GGCGGAGTTCACGTGGCCTACGTCCGCCGGGCCGAGACGGCCGAACGACCCGCCGGCATCTACCACCGCCGCCTGGCGACCGACACCGGCACCTGGTCGAGCGAGCGCCTGATCTACGCCTCTCGCTATCTGCGCGGGCTGGCACCCGACACCGGCAACCTGTCGATTGCCGCCACCAATGGCGCAGTCGTGCTGGCCTGGGATGATCCGGCCCGCGAGCAGGTCTTCGTCAGCCGTTCAGTCGCTGATGGCGCAAATTGGTCCGCGCCGGTCGAGGTGGACAGGCGCGCGGCCACAGACCCTGCGGCGTCAGCCGGTCCCGGGGGCATTGCCGCCGGCGTTGGCTCCGGCGGCGCAGTCCTCACCTGGCGCGCCGGGCATCAATCCCCCCAGGCCTGCACGCAGTATTATCGGTTCCTGCCCGACGGCGGATCGACCTGGTCTTTGCCGCAGGTCATCCCGGGCCTAGAAGAGTGCTTCACCTCATCACTGTTCGTCACCAGCGGCGACTCGCTCTATCTTCTGGGGATCGTGGAGCCGCCCGATAATGCGTCCGCCGNGGCGCAACCGGTAACGTTCCTGCTGGCCTGGGACGGCGCGCGCTGGAGCGTGCCGCGCGAGCAGGAGGCTCTGGCCGGCTTCGTGAATCCGGAGACAAACCAGCCGATTGACCTCCGCTGTCTCGACGCGGCTACCCTGGCCGAGCAACTCAGCCTCGTCGGGTGCGACCGCGGCGTGGGCGGCGACATCTGGTGGGCCTATCGCGCGCTCGACGACACCACCGACTGGTTCCCGCCCCCGGCCGTCTGGGCAGGGCCCACGGNCGTGGCCGCCGCCGCCGCGCCGGTGAGCGATCTTGGCCTGGCCGTCGACAGCGCGGGGCGCGGCCACCTCATCTGGTCTGAGCAGGGGCAGCGGCAGATTTTCCACGCCTACCGCGACGAGACAGGCTGGTCGGCCGTGCGCCCGGTGCTCACCGCCAGCGCCGGCGCGGTCGAGTCATTGGCATTCGACAGCAACGGCGCGCGGCTCTTCGCGGTCTTTCGCGAGAGTANNGGGNTGCGGTTTGCCCAGGCCGGAGCNGACCGGCCGGCCGAATGGACGACGCCCCTTCCCCTGGCGGCCGAGCAGAGCGAGGCCACCGACCCGGACATTCTTGTATCGCGCTCGGGCGATCTCCTGGTGGCCTACACCATCGCCCTCAACGAGCCGCGGGGCGTCTACCTCGCCCGGTCATCAGACCTGGGCGCGAATTGGGCCGCGCCCACGCAACTTTTCAGCGGCGCGGCGGCCGACTGGCCGGCCGTGGGCGAGGTCGATCTGGCCGAGACGGCCGACGGCCGGCTGCACGCCATTATCGCCGAGCGGGCGCTCCCGCCAGACGACGCGATCCTGCGCCTGGCCTACACCCGGTCGGACGACAACGGCGCGACCTGGTCGGCGGCGACGCCGGTCGTCAGCACGCCCAGCCGCTGGTCGACGCTGCTTGGCTACGGNGAGCGCGGGCTGCACTTGCTGTGGGCCGAGCCGGCNGCCGAGCGCTTGCTNCTGTGGCACGCCCAATCGACCAATGGCGGCGATTCGTGGNNGGAACCAACCCAGATTGGCAGNCTNGACAGCGGGGACTTGCCGGCCNTCACGATGGACCCAACCGNCCAATTGCACCTGCTGGGCATGGAGGGCGGCCGCCTGCTGGCCTGGACGTTCAACGGCGCAACGTGGAGCGCCGGCGAACCGGCGACCCTGAATCTGGNCGACGGCGGCGCGCTCGACGCGACGGTCGACACCGCCGGCAATCTCGTCGCCGCCTATGGGCTGGCCATTCCCGGNTCGTCGCCGGAGACGGCCGCGGGCGGCTTGTTCGCCATGGAACGGCCGCTGGACTTGCCGGCCNCCGCCTTGCCGACGCCACCGCCCCCACCGGCCACGACCACGCCCGAGCCGACGCCCGAACCGACGGCGACGCCCGAACCGACGGCGACCATCGCCCTGCCGACCGCGCCGGACACCAACCTGCTGTCCGGCGTGCCAGGGGCGGGCAGCCGCACCGGGCAGTTGGCCATCGCTATTATTCCGGCGGCGCTGGTGGTTGTGATCGCCGTCATTATCGGCCTGCGCGCCATTCGCAAGGGGGGGCGTTGAGAGGGGCAACCCTGCGCCGCGCCGCGGGCGTTTTCCTGCTGCTCCTGCCGCTCTTCGCGGCCGCGGATGCGTGGACGGCGCGGGCCCAGAGCCGCGGCGATTGGTCAGACCCGGCGCTCATCTACGAGACCGTTGAGGCCATCGACGCGCCTTATCTGGCATCGGACCCAACCGGNGTGACGCACCTGGTCTGGCGCGAGACGCAGCGCGATACCGATGCCCCATCNNCGCAACTGGAAGCCATTTTCTACACCAATGACCTCGACGGCCGCATGAGCCAGGGGCGCGATATCGTCGCCATGAGTGGCGGGACGGTTGGCCCGATTGTGGCCGGCGATGCCAACGGCCTTGTCCATCTCATTTGGCGCGGCACTAACAACACGCTGTACCACAGTCTCGCCGGTTCGGCATCCGCTCGCTCGGCCCAGGGCTGGGCAGCCCCGGGGGCTGTCTCAACCTCGAACATGAACGCCCATATCATCGTGGATGACGAGCGTATCGCCCACGTGGTATACCCTGGAGTGGAGTCCAGCGGAATCTATTACACGAGATATGACGCGGCTAATGACGCCTGGATGTCACCGGTACTGGTTTCTCTGACCGCGAGTGATGAGGTCTCGCCTGATTTCACTCGTCTGGCGATTGGGCCGGATGGAACGCTCCATCTTGTGTGGACCGAGTACCTGCTGCCCGATGGCTGGCCGCCGACGGGCATCTACTACGCCAACTCGACCGACGGCGGCGCGACGTGGTCGCGGGCGACAGAGTTGGCCGGCGCGGACAACGTCCAGGCCAACATCGCCGTCGATAGCCGGGGCTTTGTCCATGTGGCCTGGAATCGCGTGGTTGGTATCGGCGGCCGCTATCACCAGTATTCTGATGACGGCGGCCGGTCCTGGTCGCCGGTGGCCGAAGTCGTGCCCGCCGGATCGGGCGGCACCGAGGGGCCGCCGCAACTGGCTATCGACAGCGCCGATACCGTTCACATGCTGACGACCTTCGGCGGCTGCGCCCACCACGCGCAATGGGTGGATGGCGTCTGGTCCGAGCCGGTATGCATTTCGGGCCGGCAAGCGATGGCCAGTCGCTACATTGAGCAGCCGGCGCTGTCCATCGCCAACGGCAATCAGCTCCACGCTGTCTTCTGGGACGACCGGGCGCGGCTGTGGCACGCGACGATGACGGCCGACGCGCCATTCGTCCCGCCCGCCGCCCCGGCGGAATCCGCGCCGGTAGCCGATAGCTCCGGCGTGTCCCCAAACCCGACCGCCGCGCCATTGCCCGAAGCGTCGCCGNCCTTCGACCTGGCTGCCGCGCCACCGTCCGTCGCGCAGATCGGCCCGGCCCGCGCCCTGCTACCGGCCGTGGCCGCCGCTGGAGCGCTGCTCGGCCTGGCATTGTTGATCAAACTGGCGCGTTCGCGCTGACATTGCCCGCGCTATGCTCGAACAACCGGAGAATCCCGCCTTGCAGACCCATGCCCGCCCCGACCCGGCGCCGGAGCCGCCGGCGCTGGTCATCGAGCCGGCGCGCGGCCGCTTCTCGCTGCAACTGGACCGGCTGTGGGCCTACCGCGAGCTGCTCTACTTTCTCGTCTGGCGCGACGTCAAGGTGCGCTACAAGCAGACGGCGCTGGGGGTGGCCTGGATCGTCCTGCAGCCGCTGCTGACGACGCTGATCTTCACCGTGCTGTTCGGCATCCTGCTCGACGTGCCGTCGGGCGACGTGCCCTATCCGGTCTTCGCGCTGGCGGGGCTGATCCCGTGGCAGTACTTCGCCGGGGCGCTGTCGCGCACCTCTTCCAGCCTCGTCGGCAATGCCCACCTGATCACCAAGGTCTACTTCCCGCGGCTCATCATTCCCCTGACCGGCGTGCTGAGCGGCCTGGTCGATTTCGCCATCGGCTTCGTCCTGCTGGCGGCGCTGCTGGTCGCCTATCGCATCCAGCCCACGCCGGCCGTTTTGCTGCTGCCGGCCTTCCTGCTGCTGGCGATGGCCACGGCGCTGGGCTTCGGCTTGTGGCTGGCGGCGCTCAACGTGCGCTACCGCGACGTCGGCTACCTGGTGCCGTTCCTCGTCCAGATCTGGCTCTACGCCACGCCGGTGGCCTATGGTAGCACGCTCATTCCGGATCAGTACCGCTGGCTGCTGGGGCTGAACCCGATGACGGGCGTTGTCGAGGGGTTTCGCTGGGCATTGCTGGGCCAGGAGCCGCCGGGCCGCCTGTTCGCACTGTCGGTGGCCATCACGGCCGTGGTGCTGCTGTCGGGGCTGGTCTATTTCCGGCGCACGGAGCGGACGTTCGCCGATGTCGTATAAGAGAAGGAGAATCCACAGATTTCACAGATTGCACAGATTATTGGAGCGCCGGATCGAAATCCGGCGACTNGAGCTATGAGCGATATCGCCATTCGCGTGGAGAATTTGAGCAAGCGGTACGTGATCGGCCGGGCNGGCGCGCGCCACGACACGCTGCGCGACGCGCTGGCCGGNATGTTNCGGNGCGAGGGCNGCGGCCGCGGCGAGGCGTTCTGGGCCTTGCGCGACGTGTCGTTCGAGGTCAAGCGCGGCGAGGTCGTGGGCGTCATCGGCCGCAACGGCGCGGGCAAGAGCACGCTGCTCAAGATCCTGTCGCAGATCACCGAGCCCACCGGCGGCCGGGCGGAGATCCACGGCCGCGTCGGCTCATTGCTGGAGGTCGGCACCGGCTTCCACCCCGAGCTGACCGGCCGCGAGAACATCTACCTCAACGGGGCCATCCTGGGCATGCGCCGCGAGGAGATCCAGCGCNNGTTCGACGAGATCGNCGCCTTCAGNGAGATCGAGAAGTTCCTCGACACGCCGGTGAAACGCTACAGCAGTGGCATGTACGTGCGGCTGGCCTTCGCCGTGGCCGCTCACCTGGAGCCGGAGATCCTGCTGGTGGATGAGGTGCTGGCCGTGGGCGACGCGGCGTTCCAGAAGAAGGCNCTGGGCAAGATGGGGTCGGTGGTCAATGAGGGGCGGACGGTGGTGTTTGTTAGTCACAATATGGCGGCGGTCGCGAATTTGTGCGGCCGGGCGTTTCAAATTGATAAGGGACAAATCGTCCGCCAAGGCAAGGCCGATGCTGTCACTCAGGCCTATGTAGCCCAATCAGTGTCACGTTCGGTGTTACCCATCCGTCAACTGGAGCGCCTAGCCGCCAGCGATTCATTCCGGTTTGTGGACCTGACGGTGCGCGACGCCGCCGGTCANCCTATCCATGCNGCTGTATCAGGCCAGGATATCGCGGTGGAGCTCCAGTTTGAGGCCAGGGAAAAACGAAACGTGATGAGCGCGGTGATGTCGCTCGCNTTCTACAACGGGATGGGGCAATCNCTGTTCCTGTGTCGCAGCGACTANACCAACTCCGAATACGANCACATNCCCGCAACGGGTTCTGTCATCTGCCATATCCCCCGGCTGCCGCTGCCGCCGGGAGAGTTCTTCATCAATCTCTACTGCGAAATTAATGGCGCGGTCGTGGACTGGATCGAGAGCGCGGCTACGCTCACGGTCGGCGAGGGTGATTTCTACGGTTCNGGCCGACTGCCGAGTGGCCGGGGAGACCTGCTTGTGCCCCACGACTGGTCGGAGATTCGTCCAGCCATACCAAGCGCGTAGCTAACCATGCCAATTCTGAAATACGGTTCTCGTAACCGGCTCGTCTTCTTTCTGGCGCTCATCGCGCTCTCGTTCGTCGCTCTCTACCTCGTGACGCGGCCGCTGGCCGAACGATTCGCGGTCGTGGCGGCCATCGCCTGGGCGACGCTGATCATCGTCTACATGATGTATCGCTGGCGGTCGATCCCGCCGGTATATGACCCGCAGCTCATCGAACTGCGCCACCTCGTCGAACTACAGCCATTGGTCGGCGGCGCGTTCCTGCCATTTTCGGGTTGGGCCATGTCGCCCAACGACCTGTTCCGGCTGGTCTCGACGATTCAGGTTGAGGGGTATCGGACCATCGTTGAGTGCGGTTCGGGCGTTTCGACCATCGCCATCGGCCGCCTCCTGCGACAGTTGGGCAGCGGGCATCTGTATTCGCTGGAGGAAGACAAGGCGTGGCACGACATGATGGCGGCCACGTTGGCGGCCGAAGGACTGACCGGCGTCGTCACCCTCATCCATGCCCCCCTTGAGCCGTACCCCGGCGCGGATGCCGGCTGGTACGCTCTGGAGGGAGCGCGACAGGTTCAGGCCGGCGCGGGGCACATCGATCTGCTGCTCGTGGATGGCCCGAAATCCGTCGCTACCTATTCGCGCTACCCGGCCCTGCCCGAATTCACCGGACAACTGGACGAGAACAGCCTTATTGTCCTCGATGACACCCGGCGGCCGAACGAGAGCGCCGTATTGGAGCGCTGGCGCGCCGAATTCCCGTTGCGAATCGAAGACCAGCCTGATAGCCCCCGTGGTCAGGCTTACATCCGTCTATTGCCTCGATCATGAATCCGCCGTTGGTCAGCGTCATTATCCCCACCTACAACCGCAAAGCCTACGTCCAGCAAGCCATCGACAGCGTGCTGGCGCAGACCTACCCCCACTACGAGATCATCGTCGNCGACGACGGCTCCACCGACGGCACGGGCGAGGCGCTGGCCGCCCGCTACGGCGACCGGATCACCTATCACTGGCAGGAGAATCAGGGGGAGTCGGCCGCGCGGAATTGGGGGATCAATATTGCTAAAGGAGAATATATTGCCTTTCTAGACTCTGACGACCTATGGTATCCAAACAAGCTTGAGGTACAAGTAGAGTGGCTTAATGGGCGGAAGAATATCGGGTTTCTAACTTGCCTGGGTGAGGCAATTGATTCTGAAGGGGAACTTGTACCTGAACTTGGATTTGGGCAAAAAGCTTTGTATTCGCCATTGACCTATGAACAATTATATAAAGACTACAATGTTGGCAGTCCATCATGCGTTGTCGTACCGAAACCCGTTCTTGAAAAAGCAGGTGGTTTTGACGAAAGAATCAGGTACGGTGAGGATTGGGACTTATTTCTCAAGATAGCGGCAATTGGCGACATCGAGAATGTACCAGAAATTTTGACACAGATGCGCATTCATTCCAACGGTCAATGGTATTTCCCCAGACTCGAACGGACCACATCATTATTAACTGACCATATCAGGATTATTGAGAATGGTTATCGAATTTGGCCGGAAAGACAAGTGGACGCGGATGTGATTCGCGCAAATTTGCTGGCTTCCGAATATGGGAGCGCAGGCCTGGAGTATTATGCGTTCGGCAAAATTTCGGAAGGTGACGAAGCAATCAAACAAGCACTAGCCTTAGATCCCACCACTTGGAGAAGTTCTGATAAAGTCAAAGAAATGATTTACCGTCTCGCTTTGCAGTTTAGCGAGAGTGCTCCGAAAGATCATGCAGTTGGGCGTCGTTGCGTAAAGGATATCATTTATCGTATTAAGGAAATTGACTCCACCATTTTCATTGACCCCGAGACAGTGTGTGCACAACTGATTCTGGAATTAAGCTATCACCATGCGGAGAGAAATCAAAGGTCAAGGGCGATGCTGAACTTAGTGGATGCGATCAAAATCAAACCATCGTACTTACGCGATAAGGGAGTTTTGTTTCAACTTACGAAATTGATATTTGGTGACACTACGGCCGAATTATCAAGNGGGGTTTATAGNAGGATTGGTTTGGCTTAATCATTGCCGACATTCCCCTGAGCATCGAATTTTGTCCCGGATCCACTGATTAAAAGGGGAATAGAGATGCCACCATATTTGAGAATCCAATGTCGCTGAAAGCTTCTCTGAAACAATCCCTATATCCATTGCGCCGGGCCGCGGGTCGTTTTCAGGTAAGTCCGCTTGAAGAACGCATGGCTTCATTGGAGGCAAGCGTTAATGACCTTCAGCTTGGAAACTCGATCATCTATAAGGCGGCCGCCTTTATCGCTGCAGATAAGATTGAAGGGGATTATCTGGAATTTGGAGTTTATACGGGAGGGTCCTTCATCTCGGCATACCGTTCAATTGAGGAAGCGTATAAGAGAGCATCAACCCTTAATCAATGGAATACCCCTATAGATTGTGAGGAAAGACGTGCCCTGTGGGAGAAAATGCGCTTCTTTGGGTTTGATNCTTTCCAAGGGTTACCAGAATTATCAGGAATTGACACTTTGTCTGATGATTTTGTTGCAGGAAAATTCGCCTGTTCAGAGGAACAGTTCTTAAGAACTATTGCTACACAGGGAGTACCTTTAGAGCGTGTTTCAACGATTGCTGGTTGGTTTTTCGACACACTACATTCACAGACCCGCGAGAATTTGAATGTCCGCAAAGCAGCGATCGTAAATATTGATAGTGACCTCTATGAATCGGCCAGTTTGGTGTTAGCATTCGTCACACCTTTATTAGTAACCGGTAGCGTCCTAATATTTGACGATTGGTATAACTATCGTGGGGATGCCAAACTGGGAGAGCAGCGAGCATGTCGAGAGTGGCTTGATAATAATCCAGAAATCAGCCTTCTTCAGTACCATAGGGAAGGGCCCTGGAAGAACAGTTTTATTGTTAATCGGCAGTGAGTTATCCATTAATGGTATCGTCCGCCCTGCCGAGATACCAATCACCAAGCCTTACTCAAATATCATGAGTCAAGAGATAAGGCGATATGACAAAAGTCAGCGTCATCATCCCTACCTACAACGGCGCGCGCTTCCTCCGGGAAGCGATTGACAGCGTCCTAGCGCAGACCTATGAGGATTACGAGATCATCGTCGTCGATGATGGGTCTACGGATGATACCGCAACGATCCTTCATAGATATGGCGATCGCATTATCCCGGTACACCAATCTAACCAGAAACTGTCTGCCGCGCGAAATAATGGTGTGGCGGCGTCAAAGGGCAAGTACATAGCATTTCTCGATAGCGACGATCAATTCCTGCCTGACAAGCTCCAGCTACAGGCTCGGATACTTGATGAGAACCCGGAAGTTGGGCTGGTAGCCTCGGGTTTCGAACAGATTGACGAAGCCGGCCAGGCAATCTCTACCATCCATCCGTGGCTTTATTTCCCGAGTGTAAGTCTGGAGTCAATCCTTTTTTATGGATTAGCGCCGCCTTCGGCCGTCATGATGCGCCGGGACTGGTTTGAAAGGGTTGGGGGATTCGATCCAGCCTTTTTCTACACGGAAGATATGGATTTCTGGTACCGGCTAGCCTTAAGCGAATGTCCAATGGCCTGGTCTCCGTCTGTGTTACTAAGGTACCGGATCCATGCCTTGAATAAGAGCAGATCGTCGAAAATTCACTATCAATACTTCAGAAAGGCGATTGAACGCGCTTTCGCCGACTCGCGCCTGCCAGATGAAATACGTACCCGCCGTGCCGAAATCGATGCCATTATCGACCTCTCCGAAGCGGCGCGGCTGGCGGCCGGTGGATGGAAGGAGGCTGCCAGCGAGCGCGTCCGGCGAGCCGTGGCCACGAACCCTAGCCTAAAGATTTCCGACGGCTACGGGCTGGCGGAAATCGCTGTTAGCCACAACTCGACTGTCTGGAGTGACGGCCGTTTCTCCGAGTTCGTTGCGTCGGTCATGCAAGATGAGATACCCAATCTGATGCGCACAATAGGCATCGTTACCTTGAAGAAACGCTTCTACAACTCATTCGGCGAGCGGAGAACGGATAATGTGCTGCGGACGTGGTTTGATATCGCCCGCCGCGACCCGCGCTGGCTGCTTAATCGCGGTGGTTGGTCGATACTGCGGCAATCTATCATGAGGCGCGAACACCAAATCGGGGCGAGAGAATAGGTAAATGCCAGATCTGGTTACTATTATTCTCACAACGCTAAATTCCGCCCGCTATTTGCGGCAATCGGTGGAGAGCTGCTTGCATCAGACTTATGACAACCTGGAGCTGCTCGTGGTCGACGGCGGTTCAACCGATGAGACGCTTGACATCCTTCAAGAATACAACGACCCCCGCATCCAAATCATTCATCAGACAAACAACGAGGGTAAGCTACCGGGGGCGATTAATCGGGGAATGGCCCATGCCCACGGGAAGTACCTCACCTGGACGCAAGATGATTGCTGGTATGAGACTAATGCGATCGAAACGATGGTTAATTACCTAGTCGACCATCCGGACACAGCATTGGTTTATAGTGATTATTGGCTTGTCACGTCTACGGATGAATCTGAGAATTGCGAATATATTCTTGTCAGCGATCCGGAACGCATTCTTGAGGAAGATGTCGTCCAACAAAGCTTCTTGTTTCGCAGAATAATTTACGACGCGATTGGTCCGCAGGACGAGCGTTATTTCCCTGTCCATGAAGTTCCTTGGCGGGTCAAAATCTCACGGCAATTCAACATCGCTCCCATCCATATTCCGTTACAACATTACCGCTATCACCAGGATTCATTAACTGGGCGAATTGGAGGATATCCGTTGCAGCGGCTGAGCGCACAGGCGTTGTTAGCAGAAGGGTACTTGAGTTCGAATGAGTATCGGCGGCTGATGGCAAGAATTGATATCAATGAGGGCTATGCCTCTTTTGTTCTGCACGAAAGATATTTTTCATTTTGGCAATACCTTGTTAAGGGAATGATAAAGGACACCACTTATATCAGCAATCGAGGCCTTTGGAAGATGGCCTTGGTCTCATTATCGCCCTCACGCGGTCGATACAGGCAAAATTTATATCAGAGTTGGGCGGCAAGAAGGGCGCTGGAACAGAAGGATTTGATGTGCGCAACCCATCAAAATGAGTTCTACACTTAAGTCTATCAAACCTCTCGTTAGCGTCATCATCCCTTGCTACAACCAGGGTCGCTTTCTTTCTTCCGCGCTGCACAGTCTCTTAAGCCAAACCTGGCAGCATTGGGAAGCGATTGTCGTGGACGATGGATCGACTGATGATACCTCTCAGGTGGTGGAAAGATTTCAGGATCCCCGCGTTTGTTATTTTTATCAACAGAACAATGGTGTGTCGGCCGCCCGAAACAGCGGACTGGAACAGGCCCGGGGAGATTTCGTGGCTTTCCTCGACGCGGATGACGCGTGGCGGCGCGAGTTCCTGGAGCGAACGCTGGTGACGTTGCTAAACGATCCACGTCTGGGGATGGTCTACTCGCGCTATCAATTTCTGGACGATCAGGGAAATTTACTTACGCAAATCGGGGGGAGAGCGCTGGAGCCGGAAGCGTTCAGTCGGGTGATACGCCGTGGTGGTTTCTTTCCCCCACATTGTGCTCTATCTAGACGTAGTGCCATCGATAAGGTCGGGGGATTTGATACCCATCATTCCGGAACTGCGGACTGGGATTTATGGTTAAAGATTTCATCGAAATTTCCTGTGCGTGGATTAGGGNAACCATTAGCCTTCTACCGCCTCCATGCTGCAAGCATGTCCACTAACGCCAAGAGCATGCACAAAGACCGCTTGCTGGTTTTGGCAAAACACTTCGGCCCTCAGGAAGGTTCCCCTGATTTGTGGCCGCCCGAGAAACGCGAGGTTTATTCCTGCGGCTATCGGACGAGCGCGTATGAGTTTTTAATGCAACNGGACCCGGACGAGGCCTGGGAGCTGCTGGCGGCCGGCGCGCGCATTTGGCCGCCGCTGCTGGCCGAAGTTGAGACTTATTATGAATTCATTCTCGACGACCAGCCTAAAGGCAGNNGAGGGCAGGCTGACCTGCTGGATTTGACCGCCCGTGCGAGGGATGTTTTCTCGCGACTGGACATCCTGCTCGAAACCAACCAGGTACCGATTGCCCAGGGACGNGTTGCCCGGTCCCGCGCCTACCTGGCTCTGGCAATGCTCGCTGACCAGGCCAACAACCGGCAGTTGGGGCGAAAGTTCATCCGTAGTGCTGTGCGTCACGATCCCGCATTACTCGCGCAGACCCAGATAGCGAAACGGTTCGTCAAGTTACATACCGGCTTGCGGCGAGCGAAGATCTCCACTGCTTGACCACCAGCGGAATTGGCTTGTAGGATTTGATTAAAACCATCCATGCGCATAGCCATTTACCACAATCTCCCCTCAGGTGGGGCCAAGCGGGCGCTTTTTGAAATCACTAAAAGATTGTCAGCATCCCACTATATTGATGCCTACTCCCTGTCCACGGCGGATAACGCCTTTTGCGATCTCCGCCCTTTTGTTCAGAACCAGATAATTTATCCTTATGAGCCATCGGCCTTGTTCACCAGTCCTCTCGGTCGTTTGAATCAATGGCAGCGAACGCGAGACCTAGAGCGATTGGACGAAATTGGTCGAATCGTAGCTACCGAGATTGACAGGAGCGGTTTTGACGTTGTATTCGTACATCATTGTCAATACACCCAGGCTCCATTGTTGTTAAAGTATCTTAACACCCCATCGGTCTACTACTGCCAAGAAGCTCTTCGTTTGCTTTATGAGCCTCCGATAACTCGTCCTTTTAATAATAATATTGGGATTCGAAGATACATTAATCGAATCGATCCCTTCATTCGTTGGTATCACAGG